>JAHEAM010000007.1 GCA_024642765.1 Planctomycetaceae bacterium | reverse complement strand
CGTTGTTCCGTCAACGACCAGTTCAAGTCGTTGCAGTTGACCGTTTTCAGCCTGCGCTGTCATCCAATCAACAAAGAACTGCCGTGTTTGAGGATTACAATCGAGGGCCGTCTGCTGTTCGCCCTTCCAACTCGCTTTTTCTAACGCGAGGAATCTCGCGAGCCAACCGGGCAAATCGCTATTGTCATTGTAGTAACGCCACTCAACCGATAAGCCTGTGTCGGTTAGTTTGCGGCGGAGGCGAGCGAGCTCGTTACGTGTTTTCTTGGCGATTTGATTTTTTAGATAGTCGTCGGCCGAAAGCTCGTGTTGCAACAGGGCGCGATAATAGTTGCGTTTTATCAGGTAGGGCGTTTCGTTTAGATCAAGTTGGTCGATCAAGGCCTGATGGACAGAACTGTCCGCAGATTGCGTTGGTAAATGAATGAGCTGAGCGCGTAGTTCTTTGGAAGCGAAACTTCGGAAGGCTAACCAAGTCTCCGCAATCGAGTCGTGACGAACGAGTGGCGTCGTTAGGAAGCACTGGTCATGTCGCCAAAGCTCGACCGTGCGAGCCGGCACGCCGTTATGTGCCCGTGATATCTTTACAGGAAACACTCCACACAACACCGGTCGCCCCTGAGGATTGACTCGTGGGGGCGACCAAACGGCGATTATCGAGACATTGCCAGTATCTTGAAAGTGGTTGAATGCGGCAGCGATGGCAGTGAATTCGTAAAACGGATTGACTTCAGCAGCAACTTCGGCGAGGCGTTGCCAAGCCGCTTGGTGCGAACTTAAATCGTCATGCGAACGCCACTGTTCGATACGAAACTCAAAGTTTGGCAAGTCCGTTTCGTTTTTTGGCCAAGCTGGTGCATCGTGAAAGCCAGCTGGCAACGAAACGGTCGAGCTTTTGGAATCCCATGACTTGAGCATATCAAGAACCTCTTTGAACAATGCTTGATTTGAGTTGATTCAATCCCGATGCGAAAAACACGGCCATATTGGACCGCCAATTTCCTGTCGAAACAGTGATCTTGCCAACACTTCGGGTGTGCATTGGCCATTTGGCGTGCGACTCATTGGTCGGACCGACAGTGTCAATAAGGTCTGAGGTCTTTGTTTCGATGAAATGTTGTAATAGATACCAATCTCGCAAATGACCGACGCCCAAGTTTTTCAGTGTTTCGACATACGAGACCTTAACGGACGTGTAAGTTCGGCCAACGAGATAGCCAAAATCAAAAGCAATCGCTTGGTTGTCGAGACGGAGGATATAGACTCGTAGAAAGTTGGCTGCCTGCAGAGAGCGTGCCCACGATCGCCAGTACGACAATTCACTTTCCGAATGTAACATGACGCTGCCTGATGTTGCCTTCCAACTGCTGGCTTCGACTGCGAACGCTTCTTCGATCGCGGCCAACACATCATCACCATTTGCCGATTCATAGGTGTGGAATGTTAATGCGCCTTGTTCGCCAAGTTTCTTTTGCCATCTCTGTAGTTTGGAACGATGGTTTTTAGAGATGTTTTGTAGTAGCGATTCGTGCGTCGCTGGTACCTGAATCATCGCAACTTCAAAACGCTGCTTCGCGAAAAAATCTAGTTGCGTATTCTTGGCCCATGATTTTAGGGCAACACTGTTGGTGCAATCGAGTCTCGCCCAGTCGAGATTCAAGACGCGAATGTGTTGATTCCGCAAACTCTCGAAGATCACCGGAAACAACTGCGTTCTGTCCGATTCGGCGGTGACCATCCATTGGGACATGGGGTTGCTAGGGTTGGCGATCGTACGGGCAACGTTGCCCCACAGCGGATGGCGTTCGATAACAAACGGCAGGCCTGCGACTAATTCAGCGCCGCGGCGGACGATTAACGCACGAAATGACTTGACAGTGGCAAAGTGTTCCAGCGTCAATTCTGTTGTCTCTGATCGATCGGCAGCAACCGGTGAACCCGAGCGCATCCACAAATCGTCCCACTCACCACGAAGGCGACGGAATGCAACGGCGTTGTCGATAAATTCTGAATGTAGCATGTGAGAGCTTTTAATCGGTGGATTGGTTTACGGCAGACGTCGTGTGATGCGTTCCCCAACCACGCAAGGCGCGTCCGGCATTCCAAAGGTTGTTGAATAATTGAGAGCTGAGGCGTGGAGAAGTGCAACGTGTTCGTTGCAGCTGTATTCGCTCAGCGTTCCAGCCAGATTTGTAGGGTTCATCTCCACGCAAAAAATCATAAGACTTGTAGCCACGTTCAATTGCGTATTGCAAGGCAAGGGAGTTAATCAAGTGCCCCGGTTCGAGATGTTCGAAATCTGGGTGGAGACCTGATTGGTACATGGCTAGTTTATTGGCGGCTGTGAAAATCAGCAAATATCCGATTGCGCTGTTCTGGTGAATTAGCTTCGCCAGGACAATTTGATTTGCTTCTGCAAACGCGAGGCTGGCAGATCGCAAAAAGTTTTCAAAGTTGGGATCGAAGAAACACCCTGGCTGACCGAGCGATACCCGCCGCCGTTGGTGCAAGTCCACAAATGTTGGCCACTCGGTTTCGATTGCTTCTTTCGTCGTCAATACTTGAAATTCAACGATGCCGTCGTTGAGGAGTTTGAACGATTTTTTAACTTTTCGTTTGCGAGATTTCGAAAGGTTGTCGTAAAATAATTTGTAGTATTGGTTGTCGATTGTCGGTCCAATGTTGGTTTTCAAGAGAGTCGATAGGGCGGGACTGTCGGTTTGCAATGGCAACTGGGTAAGCCAGGTTCCTTCTATCGAAAACGACTGACGGCTCCACTGTTGTCGCACCAAGGTATTCCAGAAAATGACCCAACCGACGTCTGACAATGTGTGTCCTTCGATTTCAATCCAATCAATGCTGCCATGCATGCGTTTGAAATCGGGACTGGCGATCCACTCTGCCAATCGTTCATTGACAGCATAGTTCCAGTCGTTTTGGGCAAGGACACGCACGTAGTCTGTGCAGATCATTGCGTCCCCGACAAAGCGCAGTACACGACCTGCCAATCCTCGCCTCCGGTATAGCGGTGCGATCCCGACGATTTCGTTGTTAGGTGCAATCAGGGTGACGATCAAAAGCTGTTGGCGTTGAGCATTCGACTGAGATTGGCAGTGGTCCCACGCATTAGAGAGCCACTCCCATTGCAGCATGAAATTGTCTTTAGCCAGAGCATTCCACTTCGGACGCAGACTCGCGGCCTCGGCGAACGATTGATAGACAACGATTTTTAATTGAGGTGATGATGGCATGGTTATAAATTCGTTTTTGAGGCAGCGATTGGAGTTGCGTTTGACGAACCGAGGTTTCGGCTGGCAGTTTCGAATAGGCGCTTGATCGCTTGTGATAGCGGTCGTTCCAAAAGGCGAGTCGAAACCCATGCCAATGCGACTATGATCGGCATGATGACGACAAAACAACCCAATGGTGATAATCCGTTTTGATTCATGTGATAGATAAAGAAGCAGCCGAGATTGTCGTGCAACAAATAAAGTGAATAGGAAATAGTGCTGATGAAAACTAACGGCTTAAAGCGCAGAAAAGCGATTTTTCCGTAGGCAGCCATCGCCAATGTGGTAATTAGAAAAAGGGTTACTGCTGGATTGTGTCCATGCATGTCGGTTGCATGAAAAACAATCGCAGCTGCAGCGATTCCCAACCAGTGCGGCCAAGAAGTTCGCCAGTCACCGTTTTCGCCGAAGCGAATTTCGCGAAGCAGCATCCCGATAATGAACAAGGGAACATACTCGAGCAGCAATATCTCGCGCATCAATTGAGCGATTGTTGGTCTTGAACTCAATTCACTTAGCGGTTCAATAAGCAGGCAACCCACAAGCGAAAGCGCTAGATAGCACATCCACGTTCGCAGCGGCCGATCCAATCCGCCTGCTAAGAACATTGCCAGCAGCAAAACATAAAACAACAATTCGATTTGTAACGTCCATGTCACCGGCTCCAAACACGCATAACCCAGCAAATTAGGAACCGCGGTTAGGTTTGCAAGCAACTTCGGCATATTAAAACTAGCAACGCCGTTCAGTGGCGGCAGGCAAAGAAGCAGTACGTTCACGCCAACCACAATGTAAAAGATTGGCAGAATTCGGAGCAACCGATTGACTAAAAACGACTTTGCATCGCGTTTCTTCAGCAGAGTCATTGCATTGACAAATCCGCTGAGCATGAAGAATAGTTGCACGCCGTACTTGCCCCACGGGAATTCAAAACCCAAGTCGCTTGTGAAACCGAACTTTTCAGAATACACAACCGTGAAGTGGAATAACATCAAGTTGATGGCCGCCAAGGCGCGCAAAGCGTCGAGCTCAACAATGCGTTTGCTAGGCGATGGATTGAGGTCAGCCATGAAATGAAACTTGTGTGGCGAAATGAACGTCTCGTTGGTAAAATGCACGCCCGCTCGACAGCCCATCTCAATACGGGATGGCGATGCGATTGCGCAAAGCGTGCTGAAACCTAGTTCACGAAGTCCACTCTGAGTCCAACAAACCGTTTCGACCGATCGTAAAGTTGTTGGCGGAGATTTACGGTCATAACGATTATTCAACTGAAGACAGCAGGCGCCTCCCCAAGCGAATCAAGTGCCAATCAATGATCGTGATATTTCAAGTCAAATGATCGGCTACAATAAGTGTTCTTTTGTTTGGTTTGAATCGAGAATCAACTGCGGAAGGAAAATGTCTAATGCCCAACAACGGCGTGTCTCCAATTTTTTTGTTCGTTTTGGGGGCGTTGGCAGTCCTGTTCATAGTTTTTTTGCTGGCATTCTTCAGTTTCTTTCGGCCTTGGCTGAAAGGATTTCTTGCGGGGACGCCCATTTCTTTATTCAACTTGATCGGAATGAGGTTGCGTCGCTCGAACGTGAATTTGATTCTCGATCAAGGGATTGCGGTAGCTCAAGCTGGCCATCGCATTTCTTGGCCGGACCTTGAGCGAGCGTATTTGCAAAAAGTTGATCTCGAGAAGATGACCCTCGCTTACATTTCGTCTCAAAAGCAAAATCTGGGTTTTACGTTTCGAGAATTGGTCGAAGCGGAACTTGAAGGTAACCTTGCGAAATTTATGCAAAAACCATAATTGGCTGCACAGTACCTGGATGGATCGTGCCAACCTCGTTGGGAGTAGTTGACTATGCCCAAAACAATTTATTTGTTCACTGTTTTTTGTCTGAACTGTGGGTTCTTTTGTGCGAGCGTTCTAGGCCAAGTCGCAATGTCATCGAACGCTCGGATTGATGTGATCAGCAGCGACGGAGAACTGAGTTTCGGACGTCTGAACCCGCAGTTTGGCACGGTCTATCGGATGAGTTGGTTGCCTACAGAACAGCAGCCACGGACCTTAGTAGCCGAACTGCCTGCGTTTCTGTTTGCAATAACGAAACATGAATTTCGTTTTGAAGCCAGTAGCGATTCGGAGTTAAGAGTCGAGCTGCGGGGAACCTATCAAGAGTTACCTGGTGGCAGGCGTGAACGCCTGGAGATTGATTTTGAGGACGTGACCGTGACGGGCGCCGAAGTTCGCAGCTCACCTCAATGGCCGCAGCGCGTTTGGCACGATGAGCCGGCAGTCATGCAGCTCCATACTCTCGTTGACACAACCGTAACGATCACAGTCCGTGTGCGTTATGCCGCAGCCAGTCCACCGCCTCAGCGAAAGGTTGACCGAGGAACGGCTCCTGCCTTTCGATTGGCGATGCAGTTTCGCCGCGGCGTGAATTTGGCCAACGAATTGGAAGTCCCTCCTGGTGAGGACTGGGGCGGAATCACCTATCGCGAGCAGGACTATCGTTGGATCGCTGCCGAAGGATTCGACCATGTTCGAATTCCTGTCGGTTGGCATCATCACTGTGGCCGAGCACCAAACTATGAAATTGACGAGAGTTTCTTTCGCCAAGTCGAGCAGCAACTCGATTGGGCGGAACAATATCATCTGGCTGCGATCATCAACATGCACCATTTCAATTCGTTTACTGATGATCCAATCGCCGAACAAGACAAACTCATCGTATTATGGCGTCAAATCGCGATTCGATTTCGTAATCGGCCCTTTTCTGTGGCGTTCGAAATTCTCAATGAGCCGCGCGACGCAGCGACGACGAAGGTGATGAGTTTGCTTTACCAAGAATTGATTCCTCAACTACGCACGATTGACTCGAAACGTGCGATTTTCGTTGGACCAGGGGAATACAATCGCCCGCCAGATGTCGCCGATTTGATCTTGCCGGACGATGATCGGTTGATCGTCACATTGCACACCTACTCGCCACATCCGTTTACGCATCAAGGGGCCGTTTGGAGTGGTGATACAAAGAATTTGCCATCGCTTGTCTACCCCGGGCCGCCGGCGCAGCCTGCTGTAATGAATGCGACGTTGCCAGAGTATTTGCAACAATGGTTGGAAAGGTACAACACGCTTCCGGGTCTTGAGAATCCATGCAGCGAAACGGAGGTGCGCTTTGAGTTCGCCGTCGCGCAGGGATGGAGCGAGTATTTTGGTCGCCCTTTGCATCTGGGCGAGTTCGGAGCCTACACAGCTGCCGATTTGAAATCGCGAGCCAACTATTATCGCACCGTCCGGCGCCTCGCGGAAGAAGCTGAAATGGGGTGGTGTATTTGGGACTGGAAGGCCAGTTTTGACTATTTTGACATTCGCACTCAAAGGCCATTCGCCGGTTTACATGAAGCGCTGTTTGACAAATAACAAGCTCGTGCGCCGAAGAACGTAAGTCCTCGGGTGCAAGCGAGTGAACTTTATCAAGATACCTGGCGCCGTACTCTTCCGTTCTTTTGACGTGGAAGAAGAACCGGGGATGACGGGTATGAACATTGGGTGGGACGGGGCTATCAATCAGAAGGGTTCGGGCGAATGCGGTCGCCACATTCGCGGCCGCTGGCAATCGGTCGAATTCATGTTAATTTCCAGTTCATTTAACCCAACTCCAACGGAAGAGGTTGCGGGCGTCTGTGTAGCGAGTATCGTTGGCTGGGCAGCCGAGGACGACTACGATTCGTTGATGTCCGTCGCGCGTAGCGTGTGCAACGAGGCAGGCACCGGCCGCATCCGTCGTTCCTGTTTTCACTCCGTCATAGCTCTCGATGCCGAGTAAACGGTTTGTGTTGCGCCATGCAACATTTCGAGTGTGGCCGCTTGCACCTTGAGCTACGCAACCAAAAATGGGTGTTCCGACATAGCGACGAAAATGTTTGTTGGGCCACATTGCATGAACAAGTTGAGCTAGGTCGATGGCCGAAGAAACATTCTCGGCATCTGGCAATCCGTTTGGGTTTGTGAAATTGCTATGCTTTAGGTTCAACTTCTTTGCTTCTTCGTTCATAGCCAAGATGAACTTGTCAAACGGGTCGTTTAGTTTTTCGGCGGCGTCGATGCCGGCAGCCGCACGCTCGCCAAAGTGTTCGGCCAGTGCCACTGCTGCGTCATTGCCCGACGGTAGCAGCAACCCATACATCAATTCGTCGACAGTAACCGATTCACCAGTACGCAGATCGGCGGACGAACCCTCCGTCTCGGCGGCTCGCTGAGAAAACGATACTCGCTCCTCAAGGACTTCGGGATTGTTTTCGACCAATTGCAAGACAACTCGTGCGGTCATGATCTTTATCGTTGAAGCAATTTCACGTCGAGCGTCCTCGTTGAGTCCACCTAATCGCTTGCCCGTTTCACCATCCAACACAACCCAGGACAGTGCGGTCACAAAGGGTGCACCGTCATCTGGTTCCTCTTTCAACCTGGTTATGGGCGTTGCATTGACAACCACTGGATCGGGTACCTCTTCCGCCTCGACCAAGGGACCAAGTTCCAGCCACACGGTTTCATTGACCACACCATTTGGTTCTAAGTTGTGAGCCGATTGGAAGTTTTTAACAGCGTCCTCTGTGGCTGGCCCAAATTCTCCGTCAGTTGCCAAACCTGGCACCGGATCCAGTTGCGAGTTCAACGTTCGCTGCAGGGTGGCGACCAATTCACCCGTCGAACCGGTCTGCAAAGTACGTTCGTTTTTATTCGTAGGAGAGTCCGGATTAAAATGCCGCCAGGCTTGTTCGGCGATTCGTCCGATCAAGACATGTGCCGGGTTGTCGTCAACAAATTCGAGGTTCTCGTTTTCAGCCGTCAAGACACAGATGGCTATCGGACCAGATTCTCCATAAATCAAACCGGCTTCGCACCTAGCTGCTGAAATTTCGCCCGACTTGTGCGCGACCTGAACGGATGCCGGTAGGTAGCGTTTGATTTTCGTTTTATCTTCGCAGGCCATCAAGTGTTTCTTCATTGCTTCGCAAGAATCGCGGTCGTGCAATTCGCCATTTTCTAGCAACTTCAGCAGTCGAACCATTTCGCCTGCGGTCGTGCTGCCCAAGCCATACTGTTCGCTGCGTTGAGGATCAATTGAAAGGTCGCGACGATAGACCAGCGAATTCATTCGCGTTTCGTTGAGCGAAATTTTTTTCATTTCGGCATTCAAGTGGTCTAGGCCGACTTGTTCGACGACGAGGTTGGTCGCCGTATTGTCGGAATAAACGATCATTAAATGGATCACATCGTGCAGTGAAAGGTCGGCGCCGTCTGAAAAATGTTCCGTCAAGATTCCGGAACCGGGGACTTTGTCGGAATCCTTCAATACGATTCGCTGGTCGAGAGAGAGTTTGCCATTCGCAATTCGCCCGTAGGCGTCGACCATTATGGGGAACTTAATTAGACTGGCCGTAGGCATCACGCGATCGGCCTCATGCCAATAGGACTCGTCAGATTTTAAGTGTTGGATCGCAACGCTGACTTGGCCTCGGTGCGAATCAACCAAAGGTTGAATCCGTTCCGCCAATGTCTGTCCAATGGCATTGTTACAAACGACTTGCGACAGCAAAACAACTAGCAGCGTGACAGTCAATGTTTGCAAAGAATAACGGCACCTGAAAATCCCGTTACTTGGTACCACCCAAGTGAAATCGACTAACATTGCTTTTCCTTGATCGGGTCGTAGTTTTGCGTGAATGGAACAAAGTCGAGGTACAGCTTGTTTCTTGAATCAGCGAATCAACAAGACTTATTTTCAAGTGCTGGAATCTGATTGTCCACTGGGCGTATCCACCAGAAACTCAATGCCATGATATCGATGCGCAGTGGTGTTTAGTGTCAACGCACTAGCTGATTCGTGACGCAAGCGGACGAAATCTCAATCGCTGGGAGCAATCGTTGGGGCGGTTCAGTAGGGGCGAGGCACAATTCTGATTTCTGTTTAATTGTTTCGAGCTGCGGTAATTCGGGCTTGGTCTGCGCCTCGGGAATATAGAACGGGCGAACCATCGATCTGCCGTTGAGCATTGGCGAAGAAACTTGCCATGGACGTCCGCTGGATGCACTTTCTTTGACCGGTTCAGACAGCATCTCGAATGGAAACCAATACAGGGCTCCAATACGAACGATTCCTGACAATACAAACACAAACAGAAATGCACCCGTCGTGCTGCCCCAGGCGTGAATCAACGCCCCACCCAACACCGACCCGGAGACCATTGCCAGTCCATTGAATGTGTTGAACCAACTGAGCACTCGCATCCGGTGATGCCCAGGTATGCGTTCGATAAATACCAGCGACATCGCCAGTTCATAGCAGCCCCAGGCGGCACCACTTGCCGTTTGTATCACGCAGAGCATTGCGTATGAATCGTGGAAAATCCACAACATCGACATGGGAATAATGCCTAGCGTTCCGCACAACATCAATCGAACAGGTCCAACTGTTTTTGCTAACCGACCCGCGAGCGGCATGACTAGCACTCGCCCAAAGTAGCCAAGCAGCAACAACGACATGTACGACAAATAGCCGTAGCCCATATTCTTGAGCATGAACGGCGCGAAGAATGGTCCCGAGACATAAACAGCAAACTGCATCGCCGCAAAGAATGGCAATGTCGAGCGAATCAATCGGCCAACGTCTGGGCCTTCGCCGCTTATTTGTGCTGCCGCTGTGTGGGATGCCAACCAGTGTCGCCGCTCAATCTGTCGACTGAGTGCTGTGCTTGATAGCAGTCGTAGAAAGCCCGCTATCGAAAACATACAAACGAAAACGAACAAGTGCTGGTCCGAGGATGAAGATGATTTTAGCAGTAGTCCAGATGTAGCTATCGCTGTCAACAAACAAAGCTGACAGATCCGCATTCGCACGGAAAAGTACCGGGCGCGAATCTTCTTCGGGACGACGAACTCAATCCAAGTGTTCCAGGCTGGGCCCGTTGCCAATCCACTCGCCCAATACAGCGACGCGACAACGAGTAACGTGAAGAAATTGATCTGTCCAAGAAAAGTTAACAGCGATAGTAAAAGTAGGCTAAGGCCTTGCGTAGCCGCCGTGCAAATCGTCCAAACGCGGTAGGATCCAATGCGTTTGACACCCCAAGGTGCCAGCAATTGCAAGGCACTGCCAAATAAATAGGGTAGCGTCGCCAACAAACCGACCCCAAACTCAGACATGCCAACAGCAATATAGAAAGCTGCGAAATAGGTTTCGCTCAGTCCCACCATCAGGCTGTAGCAACTGCCCTCGTAGGTGCTGCAAATCAAATTGCGACGAACTTTGTGCCGGGCGTTAGAGGTGGCGTTCAAGGCGGATGCCCGAATAAATGGGAATGGATTATTTTGGAATGAAGCTGATTTGAATTCGTCCGTTTTCAAAATTTGGGCAAACTGCCAATTCGACTAGACAAGTATCGGCATTTCCGGTCAGGCAAATTAATTTGATTGGTCAAATTGGTTCGAGGCTCGTGTTCGGCAACTTTGCCAAACCCTCTTTCAACAGCTTGTCTTTTAAGTGAGTTTCTAATCCTAAATTTCCGAGAGTCTTTTTTTAAAAAAGTATGCCCTAAAGCACACCTTTAAACGCGGTTAGTGGCAACTTGTAAAATAACGTTTTCGTCAATTATTGTTGCTTGCGACAGCCTGCCCGCCCTTCACATTCTTTTAACGTCAATTCTGTTCCCGTAGTGATTGTCGCTTGATCGTAAGTCTGGAGAATCCAGGTCGGAACCTCATCCGTTCGGCCAAAATTATTTCATTGACGCCAGTCCATTTATCAAGAAAATCGTTGAGTCTCAAATTGAAGTCGATTTTGATTTTTCAGCGGAATGGACTCTATGTACCACAATCTAAATTCATCAGAATCCTTAGCTGACCGAAGCCCATCCGATTCTTGCGGTGTCGGAATGGTCGTCGCGATTGATAACAAGCCGTCTCATCGAATTCTGCAACTGGGTCTGAAGTCCCTGGCCAACGTCGCCCATCGCGGTGGCATTGGCTCCGATGGAAAAACCGCCGATGGCGCCGGGGTTACGACGTCACTTCCGCGCCGGTTGATCGATCGTTGGTTGTCAGAACTTGGTGTCTTCGAGCGCCCTCCATTGATTGGAATCGGAGTCGTTTTTTTACCGGATGATTCGACCCAGATGCAAACCGCGATGAACTTAGTTGTCGAACAAATCCTGTCTCTGGGCCTGCGCGTATTGGCCGTTCGTGATGTACCTGTCGACCAGAGCCAATTGGGGATTCAGGCAGCACAACGGTGCCCGCGAGTACGACAAGTTATGGTCACCGGCCCAACCAACGATGCTGAGGTTTTTGAACGCGAGCTCTTTTTGGCAAGACGTGAAATCGAGTTGATACCTCATGATCGAGAAATGAAGGGCTTCTATGTTGCCTCGATGTCATGCCATACGCTGGTCTACAAAGCAATGGTGCGATCGGAATGCCTCAAAGACTTCTACACTGATTTGAAAGATCCCGATTTTGAATGTGAAGTCTGTCTGTATCACCAAAGATTCAGCACGAACACGGCTCCTCAATGGGAGTTGTGCCAACCCTTTCGGCGATTGGCACATAACGGTGAAATCAATACGATTCGCGGTAACAGAAATTGGATGACAGCGCGCGAAGTAGCGTTTGAACATCCCTTTTGGCAACAACATCGGGCGTGTGTTCGGCGTTTATTTAATTTCAACGACTCCGACTCCGCCAGTTTAGACAATTCATTGGAGCTACTTACATTGTCGGGGCGAAGCCTCGCACATGCATTGACGATGTTGATTCCACCAGCATGGGAAAATGCCCCGCGCATGACTGACGAGCAAAAGGCATTCTATGAATTTCATTCCTGCTTTTGCGAACCGTGGGACGGGCCTGCATTGATCGCGGCAACTGACGGCCTATCTGCGGTTGCCTGTTTGGACAGAAACGGTCTACGCCCAGCACGCTACAAAATAACCAAAGATCAAATCTTAATTTTGGGTTCGGAAGTGGGTTGCGAGCGAATTGATGAATCGGAAGTTTTGCTTAAAGGCCGTTTGGCGCCAGGCGAAATGATCGTTGTAAACCTCCAGCAGAAACGTGTACTCTTCGATTCAGAAATCAAAACAGAGTTGGCGACTCGACGTCCATATGCGCTCTGGTTAAATGAGCATCTCATTCGTTTCAAACCTGTGCCTTTGCCTTATGTCGACAATCTTAGTTGCGCTAGCCCTGATTTCATGCGACTGCAAATTGCCGCTGGTCTCGGTCAAGAAGAGATTGACATCGGCTTGAAAAATATGGCCATTGACGGTGTCGAGCCGACATTTAGCATGGGTGTCGATACGCCGCTTGCCGTTCTAAGCCGACAACCAAGACTGCTCGCAGACTATTTCAAGCAGCGATTTGCCCAAGTGACCAATCCGCCAATCGATCCGATTCGCGAGAGCATGATCATGTCACTAGCAACGGGGTTGGGGCCCGAACGCAATATATTGGACGAAACTCCATATCATTGCCGCATCATTTCGCTGGAGCATCCAGTTTTCTTACCTAGCGAATTGGAGCAATTGAAAGCAAACAGTCCGTTTCCATTCAGCACGCTCGACTGTACGTGGCCCAGGGTCGCTGGGGAAAAGGGTCTTCAATCCGCACTCCATAGAATCGTGCAGGAAGCCCAGTTGGCTGTCGATAATCAAGCAGTCGTCATTGTTCTGAGCGATCGTGGTCAGAATGCAGAGCGTGTCGCCATCCCGATGCTTATGGCTGTTGGCGCAGTGCATCATGCGCTTAGTCGCTCGGGTCAACGTATCATGTGCAGTCTGGTAGCAGAGACCTCTGACGTTCGCGACCCTCATCATTTAGCTCTGCTTTTTGGCTATGGTTGCACGGCCGTCGATCCCTATTTGGCATTCGCGACCTTAGCACGTTTGCAAAAAAATGACGACTTGGGGCCAGAATCGCTCGAGCACTACTTTCTTCAATACCGCTCTGCTTTGACCAAGGGCTTGCTCAAGATAATGAGCAAAATGGGAATCTCGGTCCTTAACAGCTACCAAGGTGCACAAGTCTTCGAAGCCATTGGTCTTGGGCCTAGCGTGATTGAGACTTGCTTCAAGTACAGTTTTACTAATCTTTCTGGTATCGGGTTTGAAGAACTAGGGCATGACTGCCTAGTTCGCCACGACATGGCGTTTCAAACGCCGACGGAGTTCCTTGAGTTGTCTGATATTGGCCTAACAAAGCCAAAGCGTGCGGGGGAGCACCATGTGATTAACGGCCGAGTTACAAAGTCATTCCATCGATTTGTGCGGGAAAACAACGCCGCAGATTTCGAGGATTTTCAAAAATTCGTAACCCCAGAGCGGCCCGTTGCCATTCGGGATCTGCTCGAATTCCAAACATCCACCGAAGGGAGGATCTCAATCGAAAATGTAGAATCGATAGCAGACATTCGGCGCCGTTTTACAACCGCAGCGATGAGTTTGGGAGCCATCAGTCCGGAGGCACACGAGGCAATTGCAATTGCCATGAACCAAATTGGTGGAAAATCCAACTCTGGTGAAGGCGGCGAAGACGCGGAACGCGCAAATGTTCGACCAGACGGGTCATGGGCCAACAGCAAGATCAAGCAAATTGCTTCGGGACGTTTCGGCGTAAATGCTCATTATCTTGCAACTGCCGACGAGCTCGAAATCAAGATGGCACAAGGTGCTAAGCCTGGTGAAGGCGGACAACTACCGGGTTTCAAGGTCGATCGGTTGATCGCAAAACTGCGTAACACGGAACCTGGCATTACGTTAATTAGCCCCCCGCCACACCATGACATTTACTCGATCGAAGACTTAGCACAATTGATTTTCGATTTGAAAATGGTTAACCCAGCGGCACGGGTGTGCGTGAAACTAGTCGCTAAAACGGACGTCGGCGGAATTGCCGTGGGGGTTGCCAAATCTCATGCCGATGTGATCTTGATAAGTGGTCACGAAGGCGGTACCGGAGCCAGCCCGCTGACATCTATCAAACATGCAGGAATTCCGTGGGAGTTGGGGTTGGCGGAGTCTCACCAATCGCTCGTTGCGAGTGGCTTGCGGAATCGCGTGATCCTCCGCGCCGACGGTGGTATGCGCACTGGCAGAGATGTTATTCACGCTGCGATCTTGGGCGCAGAGGAATATAATTTTGGCACCATGGCGCTAATTGCTCTAGGCTGTGTGTATGTCAAAAAGTGCCACCTCAACAATTGCCCCGTTGGCATAGCGACACAAGACCCAAAATTTCGATCAAAGTTCAAAGGAAAACCAGAGAATCTCGTCAACTACCTCAACGCAGTTGCTCAAGAATGTCGTGAAATACTTGCTAGTCTAGGCGTCCGTTCCATAGATGAGTTGATTGGCCAAACACAATTGTTGCGAGCCAAAATTGACCCCAAGAACAGGAAGACCAGTTTCTTGAAATTAGATTCTTTGCTTCACAAATCAATGACCGATTGGGTTCACGAGAAAACGAACAGAAAGTATTGGTGGCCGCCGAAACAGTTTCCTTCGTTTGACGATTCGATTCTTGAACAGTTGATTGTCGATCCATCGAATACGATTTCGTTAACGCGTCAAATTGAAAATACAGACCGTAATATCGGGACTAGACTGGCAGGCTTTATTGCAAGTCGCTTCGGTAGCAAGGGCTTAACCGAAGGAACGGTTCGCATGCAATTAAATGGTACCGCCGGCCAAAGCCTTGGTGCGTTCCTCTGCAATGGCATTCAAATCACAATTGTAGGCGAAGCAAACGACTATGTCGGCAAAGGAATGTCTGGCGGTCAGATCGCATTGCGATCGCCTTCAACCGCAACCTACAAGAGTCACGAGTCAGTGATTGCAGGAAATACTTTGCTGTACGGAGCAACTGGCGGCCGACTTTTCGCCTCAGGTCAAGTGGCCGAGAGGTTTGCAGTTAGAAACTCGGGTGCCGAGGCGGTCGTTGAAGGTTGTGGCGACCATGGTTGCGAATATATGACTCGTGGGACGGTAGTTGTCCTTGGGCCCGTCGGTAACAACTTCGCCGCTGGAATGACGGGTGGCGAGGCTTTTGTTTATGATCCCGGTCGAAAGCTTCCGCTCTTACTTAACAGGCAAACGGTAATCGCAAATCCAGCAACAGTATATGACGAGCCTAAACTCTTTGAGCTTGTTTCGAAACATTGGGAACAAACGAATAGTGCTATCGCCAAGTCGATTCTCGAAGACTGGACGACGCAGCTAAAATTTTTCACCAAAGTTTTCGCCAAATCAGTCGTCGCTGAACCGGCAAGGATAGAGGAAAGTCACCGAGTCGCTTTCCCAATTTCAGCAGAACAGAAACCCTTCGTTCGCCCATGAAAATGATCAAACAGAATGCATAACTTTTGAAGATATCTTGCGCCGAAGGAGGGCTTGAAGAACTGCAGTTTCGACATGAACTATCACCGGCGATCAATTGCTGAAACGGCAATGTCTCAAATGAACACAAACTTAGAGTGCGATTTTTCCTTGTCTTGGGTTTGCCTAGCTAACAACTTAACGCCATGTAGCGATGATCAGTTGTAATGACCAAGAACTATCCCAAGTAGGATGATCAGAACGAAAAAGATCAGGGCCATCAGTGCCGCGACCATTTTCCGGACCATCGCGTGCAAAAAGATTACTTTCATTAAATCGGTACTTGCCTTGAATAATGCTCGAAAATCGCGGCGAAGTAATGGCTGCCAAAGAGTCGGTTGATGCATGACGGTTTCGAGACAAGAAACTATGAGAATCATTGCGAGACCGGCAGAACCAAAGTCACGACCACTGAGTATTTATAGCGATTGCAGCAACGCTGTAACAACAGCAAGAATCAATGACCCGCAGAGTTCGTTGTAAATGAACGATATTGGTCGCGACCTACTCGCCGTTGGAGGTAGTTGAATGAAAGGCTCCGTTTCAGATGCCAACGTCGGAGCGGTGTTTTGAGATTGATATACTTGCATTGCAAGTTGTGCAACCCAATCAGAAATCAACAAAATAGCGACAAGTAGGACCAGAAAAACACGATTGGCACCTCAGGAAAGTTGCGGTTTGGCGAGAGTATTCGTTATCTCAGATACAATTCAAAATCCGCCTTGTGATCCAATGGGGAACGGTGCTAGAAAGTGTCGTGCAAATAATGCGATCGAAATTGAACCCATATCCAGAACTTTTTTTAGAACGGAACCTGTCGATCATTGTGACTTGAACTGGTACTAGCGGGTTTTGTGGACTTTTGAGATATTAATGAAGTCAATGAGTTGAGCTTGATGGTTTAAATCCACCGGGTTCTTACTAACCACGAAATGCGGATGTGGCGGAATTGGCAGACGCGCAAGATTCAGGTTCTTGTGTTCGAAAGGACGTGGAGGTTCGACTCCTCTCATCCGCACTCAAATCGACAAAAAAGAATAGGACGTCTCAATGATCGTTCTATTCTTTTCTTTTTTTGTAGTGCGACTTGTTGTTCTGCCGACTTGCCTTCATACGATTGAGGCGTTGTTTGTGAAAGCTGATTTAGATGAAAGCCTACCTACGCAATCGTCAGTGGGATTGGAGCAGCGTTCACTTGAGTACAACCCTGCGCTCGATGGCCTGCGAGGAGTTGCCATTCTATTGGTTGTGTTTCACCATTTGAGCGTAGGGCATGAACGCGAAAGTTGGGGTGGCTGGTTGTACACAAATGTTAAAGCCCTTGGCTGGATCGGAGTCGATCTGTTTTTTGTCTTGTCGGGGTTTTTGATTGGCTCAATCCTACTAAAGAGTTATGGACGCCAACGCTGGATTGTGAATTTTGTCGTCAGGCGAGCATTGCGCGTGCTGCCTTTGTATTTCACCGTGATCTTTTTCTGTTTCAATGTGGTGACATGGTTGCCGTTTAGTGGTGTCGCGTGGCTGAGCGATCTCGCAAAAAGTCAGGTGTGGTACTGGTTGCACCTCGCGAATTTCCGCAAGATCTATGGCGATATGGATCCCAGTCTGCCGACCGTGGGTTGGATGTCGACCTATTGGTCGCTTTCGATCGAAGAGCATTTTTATCTGATGTGGCCATTCGTGCTATGGATGTGCGGGCCACTGAATATTGGGCGAGTCGCATGCCTTGGGCTTGTGGGTGTTGTGTCGCTCCGGTGTTGGATTGCGATGACGGACTACCCAGAGTCCATAATTTACAACAATACCTTCACGCGAATTGATGGCCTGTTGTTAGGTACGTTGATTGCGTGGCTGAATGAATTTTATTTGGGGCGGCTGAAGTCGGCCGGCTATTTCGTAGCGTGTGTGTTTGTTTTAGCAGCGTGCGCTTTTTTGATTCCCTCCATTTTGGGATACGTGGGCGGCGGCAGGCAGACAACTTATGGCAAAATAGTTTTGTATACCGCTTCTGTTTGGGGAAGTGGTGCGTTGGTTTGGTACATGGTCACTCAACCATCTACGAAATGGCTTTGTCGGGTTTTCGCGAATCGGTTACTGGTTTCGATCGGAAAATACAGTTACGCGATTTACGTGTTTAACAAGCCGATTATTTATGGTGTGGCGGCATTCGCCAGCGGCTATCTCGGAAAGCTACCGACACTCGGCGCGTTAGCCTATTTCGTATGCGTTTGTTGGGTGTGTTGGATCGTTGCCTGGGTGAGCTGGCGATTGATCGAGCAACCTTTCTTGCGATTGAAAGTGTTTTTCCCCAGTCGCACCGGTTCGAAATAGTTGAATTGTTCGTAGGCACGCTCTACGATAACGTCGCTTCGAACCTTTTTTCTGGAAACTGTTTTAATGGTCCATCGCGTATTAACGTGGGTTACATTTTTGGTCGTCTGCGTCAGCGGAAATTTTGTAAGTGCTCAACAGAGCTCGCTCCCGAGAATTTTGATCTTGGGTGATTCCATTTCGATGGGATACACACCATTCGTTGTAAAGGAATTGACGGGCGTTGCGAGTGTGAGTCGACCGACAAAGAACGGCAAACCTGAAAACTGCGCAGGAACAAGTTACGCAATTCAAAATATCGAGCGTTGGATTTCAGAAAGCAATGAGCCTGCGATTATCTTTTTCAATTTCGGTTTGCACGATCTGAAACACGAGGATGCCAGCGGCAAGGCCTCGAATGATTTAGAGACGGGGCGCCAAGCTGAACCGGAGAAATATAGAGAGCAGTTGACACAGATCGTTGAACGACTGGAACGCACGCAAGCCAAATTAGTGTTTGTAGCGACAACACCCGTTCCGAATGGTGTTAAACCGTATCGTTCTATCGGCGACCCACTGCAGTACAACGCTATCGCTCGCACGGTTGTGGAGCCTCGCGGCATCGACGTCTTGGACCTCTACACGCCAGTACTTGAAAAGATCGCCATTTGGCAGAAGCCAGCCAACGTACATTTCAACCCTGAGGGTAGTTCACAGCTGGCGAAATTGGTTGCTACGAAAGCTAGGCTATTGTTGTCTGATCGCGCTGCACCAAACCGTTCGATAGTTGCACCCTGGACTGCCGACGAAAAGCTAGTGGAGAAACTGGGCGCAGACGGGAAATTCAATTACGACGAATCGAAAGTGCCTGCATACGAATTGCCGCCGTTGATAAGTAAAGTTTGGGAGAACAAGGAACGCTCAGTCGTGTTGGATAGTTTTGCCGAAGAGATGTACGGTCGTTTGCCGGAAGAGTTGAATGTCGCTCAAGTTTCAAGTTCATCGACGGCGATCGAGTTGGGTTCTATCGCGCCTCGAGTGACGGCTGAAAAAGTAGAAATTGGTGTGGCAGTAAACGGGGTTGAGTTTTTTAAGTTCCCGTTTGTCTTGTTTCGGCCTGCAGGAGAAGGTTCGTTTCCAACGGTGGTTTTGATTCATAACCGAGAATTTCCTGATCCGAAAACCGCGTTGGAAAAACCAATAGGATTCCTGCCGATCGAAATGATCATTGAAAAAGGCTTTGCAGTCGCAGTTTTTTACACGCAAGATGTCGAGCCGGATCGCGCTGATGCCGCAGGGCAGGGAATACGCAACACGTGCAACAAGACATTCGGTGATGATGCGAATCGCTCGGACTATTGGGGATGTTTAAGCGCTTGGGCATGGGGTGCAAGCCGCGTCCTCGACGCGTTTGAAAACAATTCGTCGATCGATAAACATCATGTTTATGTGCTGGGCCATTCTCGCGGTGGCAAGACTGCGTTGTGGGCGGCTGCCAATGACCTGCGTTTTGCTGGCGCGATGTCGAATGAAAGTGGATGTGCTGGCGCTGCACTATCGCGAAGACGTTATGGCGAAACGCTCACGAGGATTGGCAAGACATTTCCCTATTGGTTTGCGCCAAAGTTCCAAACCTATGCCGACCGCGAAGATGAATTGCCACTCGACCAACATCAATTGATCGCCGCGATTGCCCCGCGAGTTGTCTGTGTTGGTAGTGCGGCGGAGGACTTGTGGGCCGATCCGCGCGGTGAATTTGAAGCGTTGATCGCAGCAGGTCCTGCCTTTTCAGCTGATGAATTTTCTGGCAATGCTACGCCCGCAGAAAACGCACCGCCAATGCCTGGGCTGGGAAATCAGGTTTCAGTGGGAGCGAGGTCATACCATATTCGGCCTGGCGACCACAACTTGACCGAAGGCGACTGGTTGAGGTACTTGGACCATATCAAAAAACTAAACCACTAGCTTTTTGGGGTAACGAAGTCCCTTGGTCTGCTGGGCAGGTCACTGTGCCAAACGCTGACCTGTACAAACTATTCAGCAATTTAATGCCAAAAGCACTTCCGC
Source organism: Planctomycetaceae bacterium (assembly GCA_024642765.1). Taxonomy (GTDB): domain Bacteria; phylum Planctomycetota; class Planctomycetia; order Pirellulales; family Pirellulaceae; genus BJ22. The sequence continues at coordinate 3,163 of JAHEAM010000007.1, read as the reverse complement.
AAAATCTAGAAATCTGGTCGGAGTACAGCGATTAGATGCTTTTTTCGGATTATTCCATCGAGTACTCTAAATGAAGCGCATTTTACAGGCAGTCTTTTCGTAAATTATCGATCTCGTCAAGCACTCTCTCAATTGGTGATCAATGCCTTCCAAGAATTCAAAACTCCGTAGAAAAAACACTCAGAGCAATCAGACCTTTCGTTTTGAGACTCTGGAAAGCAAACGCTTGTTAGCTCTCACGGCTGGTTCGTCTTGGCCCGTATTCGATCCTGCAACCAATTGGACTTCGACGGATGCAGCTCAAGAGCAACTTATTCGTTCCAACCTTGCGGCAAGCAAGGACACAGCCTACTTACAAGCAGGTACATCTGACCTACGACTTATCGAAATCAAACACGGTTTGGCGAGTACTACCACACGGTTCCAGCAAACGATCGATGGACTTCCGGTGTTCGGCGCCTTTGTGACAGTGAACCAAGGCCCCGGTGGTGAAATTCAAGAAGTTTACAATCAGGGCTACGACCAAATTGCGACACGCGAAATGGTTGGTCCCGACGTTTCGGGTAATTACGCGGAGCAACAAGCCATGTTGATGTCCGGGGCGACGCAAATGTTTGCCGATACTCGTGTCGAGATGGTTTGGTACCCCAGCCAGGATGGTAGGTCCGCAGAAAAAGTCTGGCAGTTGACTGTTTACGGGTCTGATCCAACGGGTGAGTTCTTGACGGTGGTTTCGACGAATACTGGAAAAGTGATTAGACAAGAGAACCGAATCGAGCAGGCGACGGGTTTGGTGTACGATCCGAACCCATATCAGACGTTGGGTGCGGGCACGAACCTAGTTGACAGTAACGATGCGACCAATGCAACGCTCGATAGTGGGCGGGTCAATGTCACGCTGCAGGGCTTGAATGGTAGTGGCTATCTAGTGGGGGAGTATGTTGATCTGAGGAACTTGAATAGCACAACGATAGCGGATGTCGATGCTTTTGAACCAACAGGGGTATACAACTACAACCGTGACGATTACCGCTTTGAACAAGTCGTTGTTTATCATTCCGTTGATCAAATCAATCGGTATTTTCACGCGTTAGGATTTGACGACGCGAACCCAACGCCGAATGGAATTCGTGATTTTCCAACTTTGGCCAATGCCCATTGGTATACAGCCGACAATTCTTTTTATTCCACTGGTGATGATGCGATTCACTTTGGCGATGGTGGCGTCGACGATGCTGAAGACGCAGATGTTGTCGCGCACGAATATGGACATGCCGTTCAACACGACCAAAATGCGGCTTGGGGCGGTGGAGAAATGGGTGCGATGGGCGAGGGTTTTGGCGACTATTTGGCTGCCAGTTTTTACGCCAGTTACGGTGACCCTACTTTTCAAAGCGCGAATGCGGCAGCCGTCGCAGAATGGGATGCCACTTCCTATAGTTCTGCGAGCCCACCGAATTTACGTCGCGTCGATGGAACGAAGATGTATCCTGAGGATTTGACCGGTGAAGTTCACGATGACGGCGAAATTTGGTCGGCGGCCCTCTGGGAAATTCGCACGCATTTGGGCGGACCAGTGACCGACACATTGGTCCTAGAAAGTCATTTTGGATTGCCAGGCGGTGCTACCATGGAAGTTGCTGCCAACCGAATCTTGTTGATGGATCAAAACATCAATGGTGGCGCAAACGCTGCGGTGATTCGCCAAGCCTTCATCAATCGTGGCATTTTGGAGGCACCGCCTGAGTCGGGTGTCGTCACGCTCAACAAGTCGTTCTATCGCGTCAACGATACGATTGCGATTTCGGTTTTGGATGCCAATGCTGTTGAACCACTCAGTGTGACCATTTCGTCGAGCAGTGGAGATTCGGAAACGGTCACTCTTAGCTTTAGTGGACCGAACACGTATGCTGGCATGATTACTTCGGCGCCAGGCGCAAATGCTGTGGATGGCGTTTTGCAAGTGGGTTTGGGCGACACGATCACTGTGACCTACAACGATCCAAATGATGGCAATGGTATACCAACGACTTCGGTCGATATGGCATCTGTTGCCAATATCTATGCGTCGACCGACACACCACTTTCGATCGCGGATAATACCACTTTCACGTCGACAATTAGCATCACCGATTTGGGGGTTGTTGATGACGTGAATGTTCAAGTCAATATTACTCATACGTACGATGCTGACTTAGATGTGTTCTTGATCGCGCCGGATAACACGCGAGTTGAGTTGTTTACCGATGTCGGAGGTTCTGGCGATAATTTTGTTGACACAATTCTAGATGATAGTGCCACCACAGCGGTCACAGCTGGATCTGCACCGTTCACTGGTAGCTACCGTCCCGAGGGTTCGCTGGCAGCTTTGATTGGAAAATCAATCACAGGCAATTGGAAATTGGAAATAACAGACGATGCTGGAGGTGATGTGGGGGCGCTCAATGGTTGGGGTTTGTTTATCGAATCGAGTTCAGTCGATTTGGGCCGTTTGGAACTTGATCAAACCACTTATTTCGTCGGCGACGTCATCGGCGTAAGTCTACAAGATGAAAATGTAACGGCTCCCATTAGTGTGACGGTAACAGAAGATAATGGTGACTCTGAAGTATTCCAACTGACGGATTTGGGACTTGGACAATTTGGGCTTTCGATTCCGACGATTGGAGGAACGGTTACTGCCGGAGACGGGATTCTGCAAGTTTCTGTTGGTACTCAGTTGACTGTCGAGTACGTCGATCTTGACAACGGCGCAGGAAGTTCGGAATCGGTTTCCGCGGTGGCGGCTATTGTTGTCAATCCAGCGCATCAAGGTCAATTGATGTTGGATAAGGCGTCATACAATGTTGGCGACATGGTCGACATGTTGGTTACTGATGCGAACGCGGTAGCTCCGATCAGTGTGATGGTTACAAGCAATTCGGGCGACTCCGAAGTCTTCACCCTTACAGATTTGGGGGGCGGCCAATTTGGACTTGCGGTTCCAACGGCGGCCGGAATTCCAGTGACGAATGACGGGACATTACAGGCTGCGATCGGCACAGTATTCACGTTTAAGTACCTCGATGCTGACGATGGGACAGGTTCATCCAATTTAGTAACTAGGGTCGCCGGCATACAAAACGTGATTGAGTACGTGTCGACTGATATTCCGGTTGCGATC
>JAHEAM010000006.1:17798-23334 GCA_024642765.1 Planctomycetaceae bacterium | reverse complement strand
GATTACTCCACACTCAAACCCGACCTACTAAGCCCAGGCGCCCTAATATTATCAGAAAAAAAACCTACTGGAAACTATGGCGAGTTAACTAGAGTTTCAGAGGATTACTACGAGGCGACCAAACCGTGGCTTCTTTCGCAGTTTCAGCAGGCCGTTAAACTGGCAATCATGTCATCTCTAGATTACCTATACGATAGAATCCTGCATTTATGGCCGGCAGCAACTTGGGGCCGGTCGCCGATAATTATTGCCAGTTCAGGTGGTGCCGACAGCGTAGCGCTTTTTCGGCTGCTTTTGGCTATTAAGAACCAGTTCGAGCTCCGTAATCCGCTTGTGATCACTCATGTAAACCATGGTCAACGAGGTATCGATTCGGATCTAGACGAACAGTTCGTCAAAACTCTTGCTGTTCAACATAATGTTGAAATGCGTTCATCAAGACTAGACGTTCCCTATCCAGCGAGCGAAGAAACGCTGCGAAAGGCCCGTTACGGGTTCTTCCAACAAATTGCTGCCGAATTCGGCGCTCGCTACGTTGCAACAGGCCATCATTGCGATGATCAAATCGAAACGTTTTTGTTCCGGCTCTTTCGCGGCACCTCCCTAGTCGGCGCTACCGGCGTGCAAGTTACGCGTGAACTCGCACCAGGCGTTTCATTGATTCGCCCCCTGCTAACGAGTTGGCGGTTTGAGCTATTGGAATATTTGACGAGTATCAACCAGCCATTTCGAATTGATTCATCAAACGACCAAAACGTGTATTCCCGAAACTTCCTGCGTAACGAGTTATTGCCATCTATTGAACAGAGATTTGGCGAGCGTTGCCGATTTCGGCTGGCGGACTTTCAAAACGAATTGGGAGAACTAAATGACTTCGTTCAAAAAGCCGTTTGTGAACTTGAGGAGCGAGGCGTTCGTTATGAATGCGATACCGTTTTCTTTTCAATCTCGGCCGCGCATCTAGCTGCGTCTATCGTATTACGTTCGCTGTTCGTAAAAATTTGGGAGCAAATGAACTGGTCACGAGGGCCGATGACTCGATCTCACTGGAATCAAGTCCTGCAACTAGTCCAAACTGCAGAACAACGAACGGACCAAAAAAACCAGCAACTCATGCTGCCATCAGGCATTGTCGCAACCAAGTCGCAAGACCAAATTCTATTCGTAAAACGCCACTCAATATAGATGCTGCCTCATTTTTGCTAGCGATAAAATGTATCCAATTGGAATAATCCTAATATTTATTGAATTTCGCTAAACCTACTTAACCGTTAAAGTCGATGCCAGAGATGAAGAAGTTGTCTCCAGTATCGAGGTAAAAATAATGCTAGCGAAAACCGCCCCCAAATGGTTGCTGACTGTGTGTTTTGCAGCCGGTCTCATCGTGCCAAGTTTGGCGTTTTGCCAATCTCAACCTTCCAATCAAGCGACACCCGTTTCGCCGCCGAACGTCCATGTGCCTGTCAATACACAACGACTACCAGCGTCAAATCACAGTGCAGAATTCAAGCTATCTGACACCAGTGATCAAACAATCCGGCAGGACCGCTTGAATAGCAATCCGATTCAACAAACGAGCTTTGTGCAAGACAAAGTTGATCAACCGGCTGTTCCAGACATTCTCAAAGGCAAACAAAAACTTTTACCAGAGTCTCAAGCCGCACAGATCTCTCGTCAAAACGCACGAGGCGATTTGGTAACGCCTGCAGCAAAAAAATCGACACAAGCGCCAACAATGCTGCCACCGCCTGCTGCCGCACCAAAACTTTCTCCCAATCTCGTCATTCAAGAGGAAAACAAAGGTCCTGTGGCTGGACCTCGCCCTGCCGGTTCTCCCTTGATTGCCAACGGTGAAGAATTCAATCGCCAAGTTAATGAAAACCGCCTAGGAACGATTCCAGAAACCGAGCCCAATCATCCCCAAACAAAGCAAGATTCCATGCGGCCAGCCACAATGCTGCCAAGCACGGTTGCAGAATCTAGCAAAGTCAATCCAACCTCTTTCTCCGATAGCCGGTTGCCCAACGAAGGTAACAGCACGCCTATCAAGGCCAAAGAGAGTTCGTTGATCGAAATGAAAGCTCCTGCGATCGAAATCCAAGCCTTCGGCCCACCAACGGTCGGGGTACATAAACGAGCTCAATACAAAGTAGTCATTAGCAATCGAACGCAAACGGACGCCGAAAATTTGGCGGTCAGCGTTTCCATTCCGCAATGGATCAAGATGGAAAACATCAGCACCTCAATTGGCCGCAACGAAGCTGCCAACGAACAACGCAGTCAACGCGTGAACTGGACCATCGATCGATTGTCGGCAGGCTCATCGCAAACCATGGTGATCGATACGATTCCTTCAAAGGCCGAACATTTCGATTTCGTTGTCGACTGGACGATGCAAACTCGCACGGCCTCGTCGAAGATCAACGTTACGGAACCTCGCTTGGAAATGAACATCGCAGGACCAAATGAAGTCATGTACGGTGAAACGGCAATGTACCAAGTTACTGTGCGAAACCCAGGAACAGGAATTGCCGAAAGCGTCTCCGTAATGTTGCCGGAAGCCTTGGGCGGCGAACGCGCTCCCCTCGGTGAAATCGCTCCAGGTCAAGAACAAACGTTTCAAGTAGAATTGTTGGCTCGAGCCGCTGGTCAACTTGACCTTACGACCATTGCCACTGGTTCCGGCGACTTGCAAACCAATGCAACTCGCTCCATCATTGTTCGCCGCCCAACACTGGAACTCACTTTGGTTGGTCCGCCACTGAAGTATTCCGGTTCAGTTGGTCAATTCGACGTCACAATCACTAACACGGGTGACGCAATCGCTCGCGAGGTTTCAGCCGCATTGGCCTTGCCTCCTGGAGTGCAATATATTGATGGTATCGAAGGCGCCGAGGTCATGAACAACGCAATGCGTTGGGCTATCGGAACGTTGGATGTCGGTGACACTCGGACTTATCGCGTGAACTGCCAACTTAATGGCGAAGGCCAAATGCAATTGGAACTCGGAGCACGCGGTTCAAGCGACATCGCAGGCATCGCGCAATGCACCACACGGGTAGAAACAGTTGCAGACTTGATTCTCAACGTCGAAGACCCCAAAGGTCCACTGCCAACAGGTCAAAAGTTGACCTACGAAATTCAAATTAAGAACCGTGGTAGCCGCGCTGCGAAAAACTTGACCCTCGTGATGCAATATTCGGAAGGCATCGAGCCAACGAGTGCTGTCGGTTTAACAAACCAAGTTGTCCCTGGCCAAGTTATCTTTTCACCCATCCAAGCGATTGAACCAGGTGAAGAGTTAGTCCTCCAAGTTACGGCTCAAGCCCTTTCAGCCGGAACACATCGCTTCCGCGCTCAACTTTCTAATGACGAAAGTAGCGTCCACGAAGTTGACGAAGGAACGACACAATTCTACGGCGACAACATCGCTCCAACCAAATCGGCTCAACGCCCCGAAGGTTCCAGCGAATTCAAACGCTAGTCGAAAAAGCGATTGCAACTGATTGGATTCGGCAACGGATTCAACTTCTTCGAAACTGCCAAGAAGGCTCCGGCCAACTTGGCAGTTTTTTTTGTAATGAACCGAATAGCTTTTTTCCAAAATAAAGTCGAGTCATGACTAAGGTGTCAAGTCGGGTCATGACTAAGGTGTCAAGTCAAGTCATGACTAAGGTGTCAGGGACTGTTTTTTACTTGGACTGTTTTGACTTGGGTTAGCTTCCTGGGCCTTCCTCTGGGACGTGCAGTCGATTCTAGGCCCAGGCGTTTGACTGTCTTGGCAGTCCAATCGCTGGTCCCCAACGGAAGCCCTCTGGAAATACTTTCACTCACCCGTTCATTTTCCTTTATTGAGAGTGATTGATTGACGCGTGCCACCCAGTTCGGCAACCGCTTAACTGGCCATGCCGCCAACGTGATCGGCGACTCGCCACCAAGCCAATTATATAAACTTCCCCATCGATATTTCTCCGCCCGGCCAACCAACTTAGCAGTCAGTGCATTGCGTTCCACATACCGACAGACGACATGGAAATGATCATCATCTTGTACCGGAAAACTTTTGTAACGTCCCTGATAAACGTGGCCAAAACCAGTGGTGCCGTGATGGGCATGGTATCGCTGAGTGTGCGTTAGCGTCACCCAGCCTATAAAGGCTGACATGCCGCCATCTTCATTTGGCGAAACAATCATGTGCCAGTGATTCGACATCCACTGATATGCAATGAGATCGACAGAGAACTTTTCTAAACCCTCAGCTATCAAGCATTCGAAGGCCTCGAAATCTGCATCCTTAAAAAAGATATCCTGACGGGCGTTACCCCGATTCAAGGCATGATAGATAGCTCCCGCTTCATCTGCTCGAGGCGATCTGGGCATGACTTGCTCCTGACTAAAATTCAAAGACGGTATCCAGCCACAAAGTTTACCAAATTCACCCCAACCAGCAATCAAGAAACATTCTAACGAGCTAAAAAGGTACTTGACCCCTTTTAGTACGTAGGATGATAATGCAATTGAGTTGTGCGGTGCAACAATTTGCGACCGTCGTAGTCTTGAGGGAGTCGTAACGATGCAGAATGTCACGCTGACGGGCAGGTTCTTTCTTGTGCTGGTGGCTTTTGCCGCCTGGTGTCTACCGCCGTTTTTACACGGCCAACAAATCAATTTCGTTCGCGACGAAGTCGACGCCAAATGGAGCGATGACGGTTCTTCGTTTTGGTTCAAATCAAAACTCACCAACCGCGAAAGCGAGTACATTCTGGTCGATGCTTCTACCAGTAGCCGTGAGCCATTGTTTAACCACGATTTCATCGCCGATGCAATAACGAAAATGACTGGCAAAGAAACAGACAGTCGCAGGTTGCCTATTCGTGTTAATAGTTTTGACCTCAGCCAACAGACTGTCAGCTTGAGTGTCGGCGGAAAACCACTTACAGTAAATCGCAAAACAAATGAGTTGACTTGGGGTGAAGGTGAGGTTGTCACAACGAGCTCGGTACTGTTTCTTCCCCCACAGCCTTCCGAACCGAGCAACGATGGCGTCACCTTTGCATTTAAAAACGGACTCGATCGCGAAGTTGAAGTCCTGTGGGTGGAAGCAGGTCGCAAACCGCCGAAACACAATGCCAAAGTTGCGCCGGGTGAAGAGTGGTCGACGAGCAGCTTTGCCGGACATGTGTGGTTGTTTCGAACGATGGACGGCGAAGCACTCGGCTGCCTGCGCCTCGATGGAAGTCCGGAAACAAAGTTTGAATTGACTCAGGTCTCAATCGATATGGTTGAGCGAAGAGGTCGGGGAGGGGCGAGACAGGGGCGGCGGTTGGAGCGAAGCGGTCCACGATTTGCTGCCAATTCAGTCAGCCCTTCCGGCGAATGGTTTGCTGAATCACGCGAGCATAACTTATGGCTGGTTCGCGAGAACAGCGCCCCGGATGTTGTCGACTCGAGTTTCGAAGTTCAATTGACGACCGATGCCAACGAGCGAAATTCGTTTCATCGCAGCGCACAACGAGGGCGTCTGATGCAAATGCAG
>JAHEAM010000006.1:0-17788 GCA_024642765.1 Planctomycetaceae bacterium | reverse complement strand
TTTTCCGGAGGCTGCTGTCAATGTCGCGTGGACTGCTGATTCGAAATACCTGATTGCATGGCAAACAACTCAAGTCCCAGAACGGACTGTGAAAATCGTTCAAGCGCTTACGGACAATTTGCAACCAGAGTTGATTACCTATCCCTATGCCAAACCAGGTGATGAGCTTCCGAGCCAACGTCCGCGATTGTTTAATGTGGCCGAGGGAAAGGAAATTCCAATTGAAGGTGAGTGGTTCGCTGACCCGTGGGATGTTCGCCTGGAGCAAATTAGCGAGGACAACAATTCGGCATGGTTTTATTACAACCAACGCGGTCATCAAAGAATTCAACTGGTGAAAATCGATCTCGCGACGGGCAAGGCTACTGCAACGATCGATGAAACATCGAAAACGTTCCTGCATTATTCTGATGGAGCAAAATATAGTCTGCGCTGGCTGGACGAAACAACCGCTCTCTGGACCAGTGAGCGAAGCGGATGGAATCACCTCTATCGAATCAACATGGTGACTGGCGAAGTGCTAAACGCAGTGACGGAGGGTGACTGGAACATAAAGCGAATTGAAGAAGTGCGAGACGGACAGGTCTGGTTTTATGCGGTCGGGATTGTCACTGACCAAGACCCCTATCATGAACACTTTTGCCGCGTAAATATCGACGGTACGAATTTCGTGCGTTTGACGGATGGCGACGGAATGCACGAAGTCACGTTGTCACCGAATCGCGAGTACCTGCTCGATAGATATTCGCGAGTCGACTTGCCACCGGTGCATGAACTGAGGCAAACGGATAACGGATCGCTAGTTTGTGAAATCGAAAGAGCAGAAATTTCATCAGGTGATTTATCGAAAGATGCTGTTGCAAGGCTCTTGCCGCAGCGATTCGTTGCGCCGGGACGCGACGGCACGACGCCCATCTGGGGAATCGTTCACTGGCCGGCTGATTTCGATTCGGCCAAGTCTTATCCGGTTATTGAGTCGATCTATGCTGGCCCACACAGTTATCACGTACCCAAAACGTTTCGCAGCAATCGCTCTTTTACAGATTTCACATCGGCTGGATTCGTTGTCGTTCAAATCGATGGAATGGGGACGGCCTGGCGCTCCAAAGCGTTCCACGATGTCTGCTACCGCAATCTGCGTGATGCCGGGTTTCCCGATCGAGTCGCTTGGATCAAGGCATTGGGTGCCGAGAACCCTGCGCTCGATTTGAAGCGAGTCGGGATCTTTGGAGGCTCGGCCGGCGGACAGAATGCGATGGCTGCCCTGTTATGGCACAACGATTTCTACAAGGTCGCGGTTGCCGACTGTGGTTGCCATGACAACCGAATGGACAAGGTCTGGTGGAACGAGCAATGGATGGGCACTGTCGAACCGGGAAATCATTACGTTGAAAACTCCAACATGGAAAACGCGCACCTGTTGCAAGGGAACTTGATGCTCGTAGTCGGAGAACTGGACAGAAATGTTGACCCGGCAACAACGATTCAGGTCACAGCCAAATTGATAGCCGCCGATAAGGATTTTGATCTACTACTGGTGCCCGGTGCGGGACACGGAGCATGCGAGACTCCCTACGCAAGAAAACGTCGCATGGAATTTTTCAAACGGCATCTCGGGGGCGCTGACGTGGGTCCGCGACCGGTCGAAAACGACAATCAATAATCATAATCATAATTCGGTTCATGGACTGAGGCGAAAGTCGGCACGAATACAATCGACAAGGCCTGCCGTTCCAAAACCAAACCGGTTAATGAGCATGGGCACGTTTCGATACATGCATTGACTGTACGTAGGCGAAACAAGATGGCCATAGCAAACTAGTTGATTCGACTTGGTGCGGGTTTCAGATTAATACATTCCGCCGAGGCCCTGAAACTTTTAAAAATGATTAGGCCTTTATGATCCCAACTCGATCGCTCGGCGTGTCGCTGACAGAACGGCCTCTTCAACGGAAGCTTTAAAGGCGTTGTTCCGCAGTGCATGCAGGCCATGAATGGTTGTCCCACCTGGACTTGTGACTTGTTCCTGCAATTGCGCGGGGTGGATTTGAGTTTGTTTCACGAGCTCACAGGTTCCGACAATTGTCTGTAAGGCTAAACTTTGCGAAAGCTGCTGAGGAATACCAGCTAAAATACCTCCACTTGTCATCGCTTGCAAAAACTCAAGAACAAATGCGGGGCCGGAACCAGATAATCCGGTGATCGCATCCAGCATTTTTTCTTCGACTTCAACGACCAGCCCTGCGCCTGCCAAGAGCGATTTGATTCTTTCAATAGCCTCAGAGCCCATCTGTTCCGTCGCGGACAGCCCGATTGCTCCTTGGCCGACCAGGCATGGGGTGTTTGGCATCGTGCGAACAATTTTCATAGCGTTCGTTTGTGCCTTGATTTGCGCGATGGATACTCCAGCCATCACTGACAACAGAATCGTGTCGTCTTTTAGTCTGATTGCCGAAAAGGCTTCGTTGAACTTCTGCGGTTTGACCGCCAAGACAACCAGGTCGCTATGATCGCACACCTCTTGATTGCTCGCTCGGATCTTGGCTGTCACAGAAACATTTCGAAACGCTTCGCAGGCCGCCTCATTGATATCGAAGGCATTGATTTCGCGGAGCAATTCGGGACGCGACATCATGCCTTGGACCAGTGCCCGTGCCATTTGTCCAGCTCCTATGAATCCGACGCGCATGCCGTAACCTTTCAAATTCGCCTAACAAAACCAAACCACACAACATGTAAACCCATGGACAAAATTCTGTTCGACAATCGGGCCAATTTCACCGGCCGCAAAAAAGCCCCCTGCCGGAATTTCACCCAATATTTCCTGAACCATTTGTGCGTCGTGGTTTTCCTCTGGAAACAAATTCACTCCGCGGCCATTGCAAGTGAAGACTAGTGCGGCCGATGGCTCTAGCGGAGCATGTTCTTGTCGGCTCGTTTTCAATCGTTGTTTTAGATCACTACTGGCGGATTCGTGATCGCGGATATGAAATTGTACCGTTTGTCCGATTTTGACAAAATCGCCGACTTGTATCGTTTTCGCTTCCCCGTCAGTTGCCACCACGTTTCGAATCAAAAAATCGCCATAGCCAAATGACTCGCGAAATTCGCTCATTGCAACACCCAAATGCAAAGCCTGTTGGACCAAACGCTGCTCTTGCGTCGGTAGAGTGTTGTAAAGGTTGGCAAGTCGGTCGTAGGCCGGTTTGCCGCCAAGTTCTTCGATCATGTTCCTATCGGCACGAGTAATAACAAGCGGTTCGCCAATTGGACGACAGCCTTGGGAAACGACGGTTGCGATCGTTGTCGGGCCTTCGATGAAAACAAAAACAGCCCCGTGGTTAACGCATTGGTCGTCGCAGAGCAAGCGAGAATCGCCGGGGCGACTGGCAGCGCTCCCCATTCCACCCATCACACGCAGTCCCGGGTGGTCTTCATTTGTTCGATTCAAGAACAGGTCCATTGGAAACGTGTAGGGATCGCCGATGGCCAATAGCAATGACGTATCCAGCGCCTTGCGCTCTTGCAACTCGAAGCGACTCGGGAAACCTGCAAAGGCCGCACCTTCACTGGTGCGTTGGTAGTGCAAATGAAAAACTTCGATCTGTGCGCTGGGCATCTCGGCACACCACATCGTAAGAGCCTGGCCACTCTCAAGTTCTAGATGGTTCGCCAAAGTCGCAGCACAGTTGCACCCTGCAAGTTTGGCATTTGGAAACGATCGCCGCACCGTTCGAAGTGCATTATCAATCTTCACGTCATCTGTATGATCCGCCCAAAACAACAAGACCAAATTTGGGTTTAACCCTTTTATGCAAATCGCTTCGATGCACTCATCGACTGCGGAGTCCAAGTCGGAATGCGTTGAACTTGCAGCGGCGTATCGGTTTTGGGGCGACGACATTCAATTTCTGGTGCTGAACGAGTTGGCGAATAACGCGATCTTCCGCGTTGACTGCTATCAGCATTTTGCCCGATGCGGGAATGTCTCGAAAGTGCCCATAAAGATTTTACTTCGAAACGCCATGGTTTCCATTTGTTGAATGGACGTGGCCAAGGGTAAGCAGGTTTTCGAAATCTGCGTTGAACGCATTAATAATGCTTGCATTCCTGATAAGTTATTTTGAAGAATGCCATTGCTCCCTGCCTTGCCAGCTGGTATTTCTCGCCGCAACTTATCGTCATCTTGCCAAAAAGTTAACAACAGGATACACAAATGCGACGGAGCAGATCCCTTGCTGGCCTTATGATTTTGGGTTTGATTGCCGTTGGTTGCTCAACAGCGCGTACGTCAAACACATCGCGCACTGGAATTGAACAACTGTTGCTTTCGAACGCCGTCGACCAAACGCTAGACAAAGTCGCCTTGCCACCAATGGAAGGCCGTAAAGTCTTCTTGGATCCACAGTACCTTGATTCCGTAGACAAAGGCTACATTGTTGGGTCGCTTCGCCAACGTCTCTTGGCAAACGGGGCGTTGTTAGTGGACGCCAAAGACGGCTCCGATGTCACGATCGAGATCTGCAGCGGCGGCGTTGGAACAGACGATGTTGACCGCTATGTCGGTATGCCAGGCATCGCACTGCCAGGTCCGATGCCCATCCAATTACCGGAAGTTCGCTTGTACCAACGGAAATCACAATTTGGCACAGCCAAAATCAGCGTCGTCGCCTATGCGACAGCGGATGGTCACCTATTGTTTGACAGCGGAACAGCCTTGGCACGTGCTGACGACAGCAGTTGGAGCATCATGGGAATCGGCCCGATACAAACGGGTACGGTGCGAGACGAAGTGCGAACGGCCACTAACCATTCCAGCTTGATCAGCACACGATCCGCAAGATCTTCCGACTCAAGTACGATCGTCAGGTAATTGCGATTCGTACGCATTAACCGAGTCGAAAAGTACGCGTGAACTTTAACTGCGTTCTAACTTGCGCCCACAGGTTGAAATATAGCGTTTACTATTGGCCAATACGCTTTTCTAACCTAAAACGCGGCCTTACCATTGCCCGATTGGTCGACAAAAAACGGCACCCAACCAACAAAAAATGTTTCCACTTCAAGGTCTGTTTTCCGCGGGGTGATCAAGACTTCGTTGAACGTGAGCTTATCAATATGAGCTTTCTCAGCAATGGCCTGCATTTCGCGGTTGAACTCGACATCGAGGTCCTTGTATTCATTTACGAGGTCCTGCAACTTATCTTCCGCGATTTGAACATCGGTAAGTTGTTTCGAGGCTTCACCATAAGATTTAATCGAAGACGATGTGCGTCGACTCGTTTTGCGGCCCAAAAGAGCGCTCATTATCGATCCACCGATATCCAAAACCGATTCCAAACGTTTACTTTTGTATTGGGATTTCTCGCGATTCACCACTGCCTCCGCACGATCAATTTCGTCGCGAATTTTCTCAAACTTTGATTTGAATTTGTCACGCAGTTTTTCCGTTTCTCGATCACGATATTCGCTGACCTGCGTTTCAAGCCTAATGCGGAAATCACCTAGCGTTTCGCCCGCCTGCGAATAGGACTTTTCCAATTCGGCACACTCGAAAATCAACAGGCTTTGAGTTTGATAGAGAAAATCTTTGAATTCCTTCTGCCAGCCTTTGTAATTCTTCGCAGATTGCATCGCACCGGGCGGATTTGCAATCTCCGCCGAATCATGCGGCTCGTCTGACCATTCCATATCTGTCGTTTCGACTAGTGAATCCGCAGTCCATAATTCCGCAGGAACATCGTCCGTCACCATGCATTGTAAAAACGAGCGATTTTCCCAAGCGTCAACGTTGTAAGTCGATTTTGAAAAACGCATTTTGCCTGTCGCGAAAAACGCCGGTCGATAGATCATTCGGCAGTCAGCGGGACAACGACTGTTCGGCTCAAGGAATCGTTGTTCAACATCATTCGGGATTAGCTGTGTCGGCTTGACAGTCATCATTTTGGAAAGGTCACTTGAGACCATCGGCGCTTGGATGACGGGTCGGGCAGACGCAAATGTAGTCGCGTCCGCAGCGACGCTCGTCGCGTTGCTCGCGCTCGCCACCGGAGTCTCTGCTGTTTTGACTTTGTCTTGTGCGGTGAGTTGCTGAATTTGTTGACGCGTCATAGGGCCGCGAAGATAGGACATTGCCCACCGCGTCTCAAAAACCACGGGATGATCTTCGTGAACATTATTCATCATGAACTTGCGTGCCCCAAGTCCCGCTAGAATTTGCTCCATCTCATTTCGGTCGAACGAATTGCCCGACTGTGCAGCGGCACCTTCAAGTCCCTCGATCACTCTCATTTTGTCTCGCTCCGTTTGGAGCCGCCCCAGAAACCAAGTTCCCGTATTTGAAAGACCCTTGTAATCGAGGTCGACAGGGTTTTGGGTTGCCAACACAACGCCGAGACCGAACGCCCGCGCTTGTTTCAAAAGCGTTAGCATGGGTTGCTTTGAAGGAGGGTTCTTCGTCGGTGGAAAGTAGCCGAAGACCTCATCCATGTACAAAAGTGCTCGTAAACTGGAAGTGCCGGACTGGGTTCGCATCCAAGCCAATACTTCGTTCAACAAAATGGTTACAAAAAACATCCTTTCAGCGTCGTTCAAATGAGCTATTGAAAGGATCGAAATACATGGCTTGCCCTCAGGAGTGAACAACAGATTCCTGATGTTCAACGAATCGCCTGTCATCCAACTTGCGAACGATGGACTTGCAAGGAGATTGTTCATCGTCATCGCCAACTCATTTCGATCCTTGGCCGGGAAGAAGGAATTGACCTCCATGATTCCAACCCGTTCGAATGGCGGCGATTGAATTTGGCCAATCAAGGTTCCCAAATCCAAGTCTTTGCCAGCAGTCCACGCTGTATTGAGCAGTTGCGAAATCAAGATATGCTCGCGCGAACGAATCGGGTCAGCATCAATTCCCAGCAAAGCCAACAATCCCGAAGCTGCAGAGCTGATCCGCTCGCGAATCGCGTCTGAGTCATTCATGACCTCTTGCCTTGGCGCATTAAATGACTTCAAAATCGTCAGGGGACGTCCGGCGGTGCTTCCAGGCGTATAAACTCGCATTTCGACCTTTTCACGTAAGGTCTTGATTCGGTCGCCTGACTGGCCCCATTTCGCTAGGCCCTTGGCCCACTTCTCAGCTTCTTTCGCTGCGAAGTCTTGTTCGGAAAGGCCCTCACGTGTTGCTTGTCCTGGATCGATCCAAGGCAAAAACTTCTCTGCCGAGAGTTCTGGGAAGGTGAGCAATAGGTTGGCGATATCCCCCTTGGGATCAATCACGATGGCCGGGATACAGTCCATGCCAGCTTCTTCAATCAAGTCGAGGCACAGCCCTGTTTTTCCACTGCCCGTCATGCCGACAACAACCGCATGCGTCGTCAAATCCTTCGAATCATACAACAATAAATCACTTGGCCCGTCAGGATTTTTCATGTCCACAGTTTTGCCAAGATAGAAGACGCCCAACTTCTCGAATTCTTCAGATTTGATTTCCATTGCTCTCTCTATCTTTTTGAGCCTAATATCCAACATTCGTTTAAGGTCCGCGTTCGAATTTTCCAATGTTAGAATTATTATTGAGGTTAACGCTGGAGGACCGTTTTGGTAAACAAAAGTCTTCCACCGTCCGTACAGATACTTCAGAACAATTACTCTGGTATAGATTCGCCGTACCAAATGTTAGGCTAGAGAAATCAAGAAACCATCAATCCATGCGAAATATGGATTACATTCATTTGCCGAACGTTGCTGACATGTCATTCTATATTCAAAGCTTAACGCACGGAAAACGTTGCGCAAAGACGACGTTGATTGACAAACGGACCTAATGAAAGGTAAGTCGCTAACCATTCGTCCAACCACCAAACAACCATAGATGTCTACACAACAATTTCCATCTTGTTGCGAGCCGCTCAAAAACTTGCAAATTCGTCAGGCCTTGCAAACGGAAGACTTTAGCAGCGAGGAATCGCCGTTTTCAGCGACACGTTCCATCCGTCCAGCGATCAGGCCCGCTGACCTGTCTGGCAACGGCAGAGTCGCCGCTGTGTTAATCCTACTGATTCAAAATGAGAACGATTGTCTCGATGTCTTGTTAACCAGGCGTCACCCAAATCTAAATCACCATGGCGGGCAAATCAGTTTCCCGGGTGGTCAAGTCGAGCGGAACGAGTCTTTGGCTCAGGCCGCAATGCGAGAAGTATCTGAAGAGGTTGGCATCGAAGGATCCTCTCTCGAAATTTTAGGACAACTGAATCCAGTCTATATTCCACCATCAGACTTCACGGTTACTCCGTTTGTGGGTTGGGCAAAGCAAATGCCCAACCTCAGTCCTTGCCCGCACGAAGTTGCTGAGGTGTTAATCGTTCCATTGGACTTTTTCTTCGCACCGATCAATTTGCACTTGGGTTTTGTCACAACCTCGATGAACAGCCGGCAAGTGCACTACTTTGACTTCAATGGTCATCAAATTTGGGGTGCCACGGCAGTGATGATCGATGAGCTTACGGCAAGAATTCGGCGAAGTTGCATGCGATAGAGTTTTTGACCACTCATTTGTTTGGCTGCGTTTTGCTTATGGAACGGAAAAAGTACTTTGCCAGAAGCGGTAGTATTCCAATTACAACCAAAGCAATGACAATTCGAGGATTCAAAATTGACGAGACGCCATCCTTCTTTACGGCATCTATGTTTGGCAACGCTGCCCCGGCATAGACGTACGCGATTGTCGCTGGCAACATTCCCAACTGGCTTATCCACCAAAAAGTATACCAACGAATTGATGACAAACTCATTCCCAAATTGACTACCGAATAAGGCATGATCGGAATCAGACGCAACGAAAACAAATAATACGGTCCGTCATTGTCAAAACGATCTAGCGTTGATCGAAACGAACGTTCGAGTCGCTCGCGAACCCAATCCTTCAGAAAAAAGCGGCCAAACAAAAAAGCGGCAGTTGCCCCTGCCGTCGAGCCCACGCTGACGATCGGTAATGCAATCCAGAAGCCAAACAACCAACCACAAACCAGTGTCATTGGCAGAGCGATCGGGATTGAAAGGCCTGCGGTTATCGCGTAGATCAGACATGCTGCAACAACCGCCAGGACCCCATTTCGCGCACGCCAAGAACGTAAAAAGGACTCTTGCTCAATCAACCAATCGACGTTCAAATACGGCCGCGCTAAAACAACGCCCAAAATCATGGCGACAACCAAAATCAAACCCCAAACACTTCGCCGGCGGCTGCCCTGCTGTGAAGCATTTCGTTCCGGTTGTTTCGGCATTGCGGCAACTTGTATAAAATTCAGCATCGTTTTTCTTCCACCCATCGAGCAGAATCCGTGAAGACACTTTATCGCATCGGACACGAATTGTCCTCACCCGCACGTCAAAAGGAATTACTGGGCGATCCGCGTTGGGTTGCTGCGGGTCGCTTTGAAGACATGCTGAAAGCCTCTGGCAGCGTCAAGCTCGTCGCGAAAGAAATACAAGTCCTACAAATTAACGTCGGCAAAGTTTGCAATCAAACGTGTTCCCATTGCCATGTGGATGCTGGTCCTGATCGGCGTGAAAACATGAGCTCGGAAACGGCAGCCGACATCATCAGGTTTCTGGCTGGTTCGAAAATCCCGACCTTAGACATTACCGGCGGCGCCCCCGAAATGAATCCAAACTTCCAATGGATAGTTGAGCAAGCTCGTGCATTGGGTCGAAACGTAATCGATCGCTGCAATCTGACAATTCTTTCGGCACCCGGTTTCCAACATCTGCCCGAGTTCTTATGCCGAAACAAAGTCCGTATCATTGCATCATTGCCATGTTATTTAGAAGAAAACTGCGATCGGCAGCGGGGAGATGGCGTATTTGAAAAATCCATTCGCGGCCTGCAAAGGCTCAATGATTTGGGTTACGGCGACGACGATGGAATATTGAAGTTGGACCTTGTCTATAATCCGGTTGGGACATCACTTCCGCCGAATCAAATTAGACTCGAGACAGACTATCGCCGACAACTTTCGGAAAGGTTCGGCATTCGTTTTAGTCAATTGTTCACAATCACCAACATGCCGATCAGTCGCTACCTAGATGACCTGGTTAGGCAGGGCGAATACATGAACTACATGAACAAGTTGATCGATGGTTTTAATGGCGATACAACAGAGCACCTGATGTGTCGTGAAACACTTTCGGTGGATTGGAAAGGAAAATTGTTTGATTGCGATTTCAACCAAATGCTCGATTTGCCGATTGACTCGTTACATATCAGCAATTGTGATTTGCAGCAACTCACTCAACGGACCATTCGAACTGGCAACCATTGCTTTGGCTGTACCGCTGGTTGCGGTTCAAGTTGCCAAGGAACAACAGTGAACGCTGCTGAGTGAACCGCTGACGGTAACAACCAAACCTTACGAAACACTAGCCAATGCACTCATCGCTTAGCAACTTGCGGATTCTTTCGATCCGAGCGATCTTCTCACAAAACGCATCCAGTACGTCTGGATCGAAGCGAGTACCGCGATCGGCCAACATAATCTCCAGAGATTTCTCTATGCCAAATCCTTGCTTGTAAGGACGGTGGCTGCACAAGGCATCATAAACGTCGGCAACTGCCGTTATCCGTCCCTCGATCGGAATCATTTCACCCTTCAAGCCGAGCGGATAGCCGGTGCCATCCCATTTTTCGTGGTGTGTTTGTGCAATTCTGGCCGCCATTGTTAGCAATGGTAAACGCATTGAATCGGGCAGTTCGTTTCTGTTTATTTTCGGATCTCGCAACAGTTGAACTTCTTCTGCGGCAAACGGATCAAGAATTCCGCGACCGATATCACAGTGCGTTTTCATCACATCGAACTCTTCAGCCGTCAGTTTATTGGGGCTCAACAAAATGGCATCTGGAATTCCGATTTTGCCCAAGTCATGCAACGGTGCAGCCATTTCGATTTGTGTACAAAACGTTGCTGGCAATCCCATTTTTTCGGCAATCACACGGGCGTATTTCCCGACCCGAATTACATGCCGCCCTGTTTCGTTATCGCGGTACTCAGCAGCACGGGCAAGGCATTGCAAAATCTGTTCGCGCGATCGTTCGAGCAGTATTGTTCGCTCTTTGACCTTGTTTTCGAGATCTTTTGCGTAACACGACAAATGATTAAAGTGTTGTTTCACAATCAATGTGTTCTGCACGCGTAGTTTCAATTCAACCTGCTCTACCGGCTTGGCCAAAAAGTCGGTTGCCCCGTATTCAAGAGCCTGCTGCCGCACCACGCTGTCTTGGCAGGCACTCAACACAATGAACGGCGTGAAGTTGAGCTCCGAATAGTTTCGACGGTGTTGCAGAATTTCCATGCCGTCAACTTCCGGCATATTAATATCCAGTAAAACGACGTCTGGCATTTCTTTGAGGATCGCCTCCATGGCCTCTCTGGGATCCGTGATGATCACAAAGTTTTTGTAGCCATCCGCTTGCAGGAATCGTCGCACAACGCTGGTCACAATTTTTTCATCGTCAACGATCATGATCTTCGCACGACTCTTGAATGACTCCGCAGCACTCAATTCATTCGAATGCAGTCCAAGTGAATCCAGAGAGGCTTCAATCTTGTCCGTAACGCTCGCTGTCGCAGTGCTCAATGGCACTACGGATGTCGAGGGAAACTGTTCTGTTCGGGAGGTAGTCATCGTGATATCTACTATTCAGTATGCAAAGTGAAAAATCTGTTTTCGCCTATTCAAATGAAACTGCAGCCTCGTCGACAACGATTGCGTTGAAGATGTCTTGGAGTTGCTCCATACAATTCAAACACGTCCGAGTGTCATTCGTTTTACTTGCCAATTCAAGTTGGTAACTTGGATCGAAAAACTGATTGAATCCGCAGGTTCCACCGGAGCCCTTCAACCAATGAGCTTGAGACGCCAGAGTCGCCAAATCACCATTGCGCGCATGGGTCCACATGCTTTCCAAAACGGTCCCCAACTTTACGACAAAGTCCTTGACAATTTCTACAAATTCCGGCTCTTCCATTGGCAAACTGGAGCGGATAGGTGCAAGTTTTTGCCTTTTGATGGCTGGCGCGATTGTGACGGTCTCAGTGGAGGGGATTTGATCCTTGCTGCGAACAATTTCAGGCCGTTCGCCAGCAAAAGCTGAAAGGTTTTGTTTGACGTTGTCCAGGATGAACGGCAACAAATTGTTTAAGCTGACCATGTCCTGCGATTTCACAGCGAAACGAAATTCCTCGATATGCGCTGCCATTTCGGTTGTCAGCTTGCCGGTCTCGAGCAATTGACGACAGCACACATCAATCGCGACATAATCGCTCCGATCCAAACCGGATTGAAGGTCTGCCAAAAACTCGTACCAAATCATCGTCGAGGCAAAGAAATCCTTTCGTTTGGGCGGTGAGGCACAGAGTATCGTCTGATTGGCAACCGTCGATTCTCCTTCAACAGGTTGGGCAGAGATGCTTGAACCAGTTTGGGTAATTTCGGAAACGGGTTTTTCGAGACGGTGCCCCATCGCGAGCAATTTTTGTCCAACCGTTGCCAAGAGCAGATCCATATTAATCGGTTTTGCCAGGAAGTCATCGCAACCTGCGTCTTTGCAAAAAAGCTGATCTTCTTTTGTGGCATTGGCGGTCAACGCAATGATTGGTTTTGTGTAGCCTTCTTTACGAAGTTTTCGCGTCAGCGTCATACCGTCCATGATTGGCATCTGCATGTCCATCAGGATAATGTCATACGACTTTGCAGCGATTTTCTCGTATCCGACTTGACCGTCTTCGGCGTCGTCCATCTCAGCCCCAGCACGTGACAAAAACAGTTTGATCAAGCGACGATTTTGTTCGCCGTCGTCTACTACCAGAATTCGACAGGCAGGTAATCGTTGCATGTCGCCTTGAGTTTTTTGTTGCATTTTGCGATCGGCAACGTATTTCTCAAAAGAAATCTTATCGACATTGGAAACGTCACCGACGTCGATCGAAAACTCAAACACACTACCTTGCCCATGAGTACTCGATGCCGTCAGTTCTCCCCCGAGAGCCTCAACAAAGCTCTTACTAATGGTAAGTCCCAAACCGGTACCACCAAATTTCCGGGTCACCGTCGCATCCGCTTGCTCAAATGGTTTGAAGATCTTTTCGAGTTGTTCTGGCGTCATCCCAATACCCGTATCGCTAACAGCAACATGCATTCGCGCGACTCCGTCGACTTGCAACAACTTTGTCTCGATTGAAACGCCTCCTTTTTCTGTAAACTTGATTGCGTTACCGGCAAGGTTAGTCACAATTTGGCGCAGGCGGACGTGATCCGTTTCTATTTCCTCAGGTAGTTGATTGGAGTATCGCATCGTGAAGTCGATTCCTCGATCCTTCGCACGTATCATCAAGATGTTGTACACATCTTGCATTGTGTTATAGGGCGAACTCCATTCACGAACCATTTCCATTTTGCCGGCATCGATTTTTGAAAGATCGAGAATATCATTGATCAATTCCAATAGTTGACTGCCGCTAGCATGGATGGTCGAAAGATATTCGACTTCTTCCTCACGGCTCTCGGCAAAGCCGCGTCGCAGCCAATCCGCAAATCCTAAGATGGCGGTCATTGGAGTACGAATCTCATGGCTCATATTCGCAAGGAACGCTGACTTGGCTGCGTTCGCAAGTTCTGCGGCGCGTTTGCTGGCCTCAAGTTCAGTCACATTTTCAAAGCTAACAAGCACACCATTGCGTTTGCTGGAGGCTCCTAAAATGGGTGCGCAGTTGACTTTGAAAATTACGAGACCGCTTTCTGGCTCTTCTTCGTCAACGCCTGCTTGATCGATAGTGAGGATCAACATTTCATCAACGATTGAATCACCCGATTTGATCGCTCGCTCCCAAGGCAGATTGGTGCATGGTTCTCGATTGCCATCAAGCCATCGGCAATAGTCTTTTGGCGATTTGCCGACGAGTTCGTCTGGCTCACGCTTCGCGATTTTGCAAAACGCATCGTTTGCTAACGCGATACGTCCACGCGTATCTAAAACCAATAATCCTTCTGTCAAATTATTGAGCGCGGACCGAACTCGCGATGGCACCGTCCTCGATGGATCGATTTGCGTCAACATCATGCGCAAGTAGATAAAGAAGCTTATGAACGTACTGGCAAACAAGAACATCGGCAAACGCAATGAATAGAGGATAGTTCCCAATTGCCCGCGAACATGATTTTGAAGCGGCCTGAAGTTAAACTCGATTTGTCCCCATTCGTTTCCATATCGAAAAAGAGGAACGCTGAAGCAATCTTGACCTACAGCGCCATCGACAGCCGACGCCTCCGCCCAATACGTTTCATGGTCCGGTGTGTGTTGCGTCAAACGTCCGAGGCGATCACGAATACCGACGGACATCAAATCGGCGTTTCTCGATACGCCGTGGTTGAGAATCCCATCCAAGGCCTTGTTTTGATTCGATTGTAGCAATGCCGAAGTAGTAACGGCGAAATTTTCGCAGATCGAATGGCGAGCCAGGATCTTATCATTAACTGGCGATGGGACATAGTTCATCATCGTCGCCGCAGTGTACGACAACATCAAGAGACCCGTGAGTCCGAATGTCAATCGCAGTCGCGTTGTAAACCATTTCATCATTCGCTCACACCCTTATTCTTTATTCTCTGTGTCAACCATTTCTTCGATCGATTCGCCCTCTTCTCGCGTACTGTTCTGCACGACGACCAACGGGTCAAACGATTGCCATGCTGGCAACGACGAAACAAATGTCGTCAACAGCACCCCACCACGAATCATCCAGGCCAAATAGCCTACCGACAACAAGCCAGCCGCAGTGGTCGCTGTTACCGGAACAGAAATCTCATTCAATATCAGGAATTCTTCTTCTTGATTTTCCGTTTGATTGAAGTAACTTGACAACCACTCAATTGGATCCATGGTGTTTGAGTTTGAATTGCCGGTCACTGTCAAATTGAAGAACATTAAATCACTGACGAGGCCTTTCTCGAGTCGAGCTGCTGTTGAATCGAATTTCGACAAATGGCTATAACCGTCCAATACATCTCTGTTGTCTTCATTCAGCGTCTCGTCAGATGCGTTGTTTCGAGTGTCGGCCAAATTTGAAATAGGAGTTGTTAGTGCGTTACCACTGGGGGATTCGACTACGCTCGTATTGGCAACCTTGGGAGGAGGAGCCAAAGAAATTCCTGGATCGACGGGATCCATGTCCGTTCCATTCGCTGGATCCGAATTGGAACTGTCCTCGGTATCAAGTTGGCTCGTGTTTGACGGTGGTGGAGTGACGGCGGATACAAGTGTCACTACAGCTTTATTACTTGAGATACCATTGGACTCGACAACATAGCTAAAGCTCGTCTCCGAAAATGACTTACTCGCAACGAAAACCAATGACCCATTTTGGTCGATGTGTATCGTTCCGACTGTTGGTTGGTTAATAATCGTCACCGCACCAAGTGAACTATCGATGTCCAAGTCGTTTTGGAGCAGAAGGGAGCGATCGATTGTAAAGGTACTTATCTGAGCAATCGCCAAAGTGTCATCGTGAGCAATGGGTGCATCATCGACCGGCGAAATACTCATGACAACAGTTGCCGTGTTAATTTGGCCAGACGATTCAATCACGCGGTAAAGAAACGAGTCGGATAGTGTTTCGCTACCATCGTGCTGATAGACAAAACTTCCATCTGTGTTCATATTCACCCAACCGTGGATCGGCATGCTTACAATGTCGATTGTCACTAATCCTTGGTCGAAGAACGTATCATTCCTCAAAACGGATGAAGCTCTGCTACTAAACACTCCGTTTTCACTAACATTAAACAAATCGTTAGCCAATTGAGCTGCTTCGACAACGTTTTGGATACTGACAGTCATGTTTTGAAAAACGGTATTCGAACCATCACTAGCCGAAATACGAATTTGATATTGGTTATTGTGATCGCTATCAAGTGCATTCTCGTAGTCCGGCGCGTTAATGAATTGCAACTGCCCCGTTACTGTGTCAATGGCAAACAAATGATCGTCGGCACCGGCACCAGAGATTCCAAATTGGATCGCGTCGCCATCCAAATCACTCGCGACAATCGTAAGTACACTGTTTTGGTTTTCGTTGATCAAGGTCGAGGCTGCTGACGTGATCGTGGGGCTGTGATTGACAGCGTGAACTTGCAAGTTGACAGTTGCCGTAGCAGTGCCGCCATGGCCATCGAGGACTTGGTAGGCAAACGAGTCAATACCGGAAAACAAAATGCCCGGCGTGTAAACAAACGAACCGTTAGTGTTCAGTGTCAGCGTTCCGTGCTGCGGACCAGCAATGGGAGTTGGATTGACCCGAAGTGAATCGCCGTCGACATCACTATGATTGCTTAGCAGTCCCGAGCCATTCAAAACAGTTCCTTCGTTAGTCGTAAACGTCAGCGTGGGTTGTAGCGTTAACGGCGAGTCATTTATACCGTGAATTATGATGGTTGCCGTCGCCGTCGCTGAGTCTCCATGCTCATCGGTAACTCGGTATGTGAACGCCTCGACTTGGCTTTGACCAACTGCTAACTGCTCGAAGTCAATGGTTGCGTCGTAATTAAACGTTCCGTTGACATTGAACACCAGGTTTCCAAGGGTCGGTCCGCTCACGAGATTAAAGCTTAATGCATCGCCATTAGCGTCCGAGTCGTTGCCTCCGATCGTGCCAGCGAAAACCGAACCTTCATTCGTCGTGAACGAATCGTTCGTTGCAACGGGAACTGAATTCACAACCAAGTTCACTGTTCCCGTTTGGTTCGCCATTGTTGTCGGCAAACTGCTGACTTCCGTCGCTGCAAGGGCACGATCTAATATCATTAGATCACCCAAGGAACCTTTCATGAACCGCGTGCTTGATAGATCAGCGCGGCCGCCAATCAATGCATTGCCAGCCGGGTTTACACCGTCAGCACCTTTGCCTGTCGTTGCTTTCAAGACACCGTCAAGGTAGACCTTCGAACCAACATCCTTCTCAACCACGAGGGTGTAGCGATGCCAACTTCCAGCCATCCCGGTCATGTCTATGTTCAACTCATGAGAATCCATTGAGTCGTTCGAATCGCGGACAATCGTGGCTAGCGTTTGTGGCGAACCACCTGAAACTCCAGCTTCTCGTAAGAAGATTTGAAGCCCTTCGTCTGGAAGGCCATGGCTATACATGTAACGAAACCCAGTACCAGCCAAATCATCGACAAAAAACGCGATTTCCAACGTAAAACTGTCGTTGTAGGCAATGTCTGGCAAAACTATGTGATCTTGGTTCGCTCCATCAAAATCTAGCCCATTGCCATCGGCACTAGGAGTCGTTCCGAAAGTAGTACCAACTAACCCACCGACTTGATCAACCGCACCGTTGTCCAAATTAAAGTAGTGCGAAACTCGCAAGCTGCCATCGGTGATCGTGTACTGAAATGAATCCGTACCCGAGTATCCAGGATCGGGCGTATACGTTAATGTTCCGTCGCCATTGTCGACAAGGATTCCGTGCTCGGTTCGACCGAAATCGATTGCCAACAACGCATCGCCATTCGCATCGAAGTCGTTTGTCAACAAATCGGCAATGTTAATCGTCGTCGAATTTTGAGAAGGGACAACTCCCCGATTGTCTGTATTAGCGATCGGTAGTGCGTCAATATTGAAAGTAAAAATTCCGGTTGCCGAATAGTCTGTGCCGTCGCTGACTTTATAGTCAATTTGCGCCGCAACTGCTCCGCTTTGATTTCCGTTGGGGACAAAACGGAGCTTGGCAGC
>JAHEAM010000250.1 GCA_024642765.1 Planctomycetaceae bacterium | reverse complement strand
TACGTCGCGATTAACGGTCTCGCAGTTATCAATAATCAGTCGGGCCCCGGCCCAATGACAAAGTCGATGTAAATCGATTTGCATTAGGTCGCTACCAACATCACCAGCGAGCACAGCCGGTAACATCCCAGAATAGGTAGCGACTGGAAAATTTGAAACGACGACCAACTCGGTATTTTCAATAGCATGTCCCATGCCCCACATTCGGATAACATGGGCATTGGTGTGGCCTGCTCCCAGCAAAACAACGCGGTTTCGGAAAGAAAAGACAGGATTCATCGTGGGTAACTAGAATGTTGAGCGAAGATCAGTCATCCAACAGCACAAGGACAACCACACTGAAATTTTTGCGAATTTTTGTTCTAATCATTTCGTTTGGTTTGGTCGAGTAGCCATCACAATTTGGTCGGATTTGAATTTGTCTTGTTTCAGCTGGCTTCATCGTATTCTAGAGGCTAGGTGCGAGCCCTCTGGTTTAGCGGTGCCGGTCGGCCTGCATGAGTTGTTTTGTTCAAGTGGCGAATTCTTACAGACCTGTCAAAAGTAACCAATCAAGTTCGAATGATTCAAGATTCAAAAGAAGAATGTAATACAGAGTTGGGGCAAGTTCGCACAATTAGCCAAGGGAACGCTCAATGGTGGATTATCGCCAGCACGTTTCTGGTAATTGCAGCGTTTTGCGGGTTGCGAACGCCTGATGTCAACGAAAGCCATTACTTGACGAAGGCCAAACATTTTTGGCAGCCTGCCTGGTGTGCGGACGATTTGTTTTTGGAGTCGTCGTCGGCGCATTGGCTATTTTTTTCTGTGTTTGGTTGGTTGCCCAAGATTTTTTCGCTCGCTGCCATGGCGTGGATTGGTCGTGTTACTGTTTGGCTTTTGGTTTCTGTGGGGTGGACGGGTTGGCTGCGGAAGTTGGGTTTGCCCGGCTGGTTGATTCCTGTTTTAGCAGCTGGTTGGTTGATTGCGATTGAGAGCGGAAATCTTGCTGGCGAATGGGTTGTGGGTGGTTTCGAGGCCAAGAGCTTGGCATTCGCTTTAATCCTGTTCGCGTTAGGTGCTCATGCTGCAAATTATCATCGCTGGTGTTGGGCGTGGATTGGCGTCGCAACGTTGTTTCATTTCTTGGTCGGCGTGTGGTTTGGCTTAGCATGGGCGGCAAGCGAACTGATGGTGGTGTTGTTCACGCCTGGAACATACCATTCCGAGTCATTAGTTGGCGAAACCGTCTTGAGGCGACTTGTTCTGTTTTTGAGAAATCGCCGGGTCGAATTCGCGCAGTGTTTTGCGTGTGCCATTTTGGCGGCCATACCGTCGATTGTCTCCGATTGGAATGCGCCCTGGGAGTTAAAACAACTTGCTGCCGAGATTCAGGTCAAACACCGATTGGCACATCATCAGTATTTCGGGAGTTTTGCTACTGAGCGGGTTGCTGCTTTTGCTGTGTTGATTGCGATCTACGTATTTGTCTATGTGCGGACACCGAAGTCGTTTGGATTGCAACAACTGTTTTACTTTGCAAACGTGAGCCTTGGCATTTCGCTAATTGGTCTGTTGTTATGTTCGATTGCGGAAGCTGGCAATTCGCCTTGGGCCTTCGGATTGCTTCGGTTCTATTGGTTTCGACTT
Organism: Planctomycetaceae bacterium; assembly: GCA_024642765.1. Classification (GTDB taxonomy): domain Bacteria; phylum Planctomycetota; class Planctomycetia; order Pirellulales; family Pirellulaceae; genus BJ22. The sequence goes on along the minus strand of JAHEAM010000250.1, from coordinate 4,396 downwards.
GCGGATTTTGCCTTGCCGACAGTTGCGGTTGTCGTTTCTGGTCGATTAATTGGTGAGCGAATCCTTAATCGATCGATTGCGGCTCGCTTGCTCAGGGGTTCATTAGCACTGTTGATGCTGGCTTTCGGTCTGATGTGTTATGAACGGCAGACGGCACAAATTCCACGTTCTGAATTAGCGTCTGCCGGGCTTGATGTAGATTCTGAGCGAAAGGCCCTGGAGTATCATCGCAATTGGTTACGAGTCTGCGATTGGATTTCCAAAAACACAGACACGAAAGCAGTCTTTATCACGCCCGCAGAACAGCAAACATTCAAATGGTATGCTGGACGCAGCGAAATCGTTTGCTGGAAAGACATGCCTCAAGATTCGCTCAATATCGCTGAATGGTGGTCGCGTGTGAATCAGTTCATTGCACCGCAACGAATTTACGATGGTGGTCTAATGGCGTATTCTGACGAGCAATTGACGGGAATGGCCGCAAGCGTAGGAGCCACGCACCTTGTGATTCTACAACGCGACTACGAGACGCGTCCCACCAGTTCGCTGAAACGATTGTATCCTGAGACAGTAGAATCTCGAGTGACTTTTGTCGTTTTGGAGTTTTGATTCGCCGTACCACTGTTACGGTTCGCGGACGCTGTCGTCGAGGGCTCGAATGAGAGGGTACAAGAAGTACTCGTAGACTCGGCGTGTGCCAACGACGACTTCTGCGTCAACGGCCATGCCAGGCAACAACCGGAAATTGTCTGGAACGTGTTCGAGATGAAATTGATCTGTCAGTGTCACGCGCGCTCGATAGGTTGATATCGGCGGCATTCCTGGCGAAGTCTCTTTTTCAAAACTATCCTCGCTGATCGTTCGGAGTTTTCCCGAGAGGAAACCATGGCGTTGATAGGGAAATGATGAAAGTTTCAGCCGCACATCGTCGCCTTCCTTGATAAGTCCAATGTCCTTACCAGCGATATCGATTTCGACTTCGAGAGGCGAGTTGATTGGAACGAGCTTGAAGAGAGGCTCACCTGGTTGCACGACCGAACCCGCGGAACGTTCAGCAACTTCCAAGACGTAAAAGGTATCGTAAGGCGTATCTTTGGGAACACGAATTTCGACAAGTTCTTGAGATCGTTGCGCTTTGTGCAAGTTCTGTTCGGTGTCGGAAATTTTTTGACCGATTTCGACCATGTTCTTCGCAACTTCAGCACGCCAGCTTGCTTCGAATGCGGCGACCTGCGTTTTTAGTGATTCCATGTCCGCATCGAATTCTTTCGATTTGCCGGCCAGTGTAGCGATCTGAGTTTTGGCTTGTTCTACCTGCAATTCGACGTCAAAAAGTTTAACTTCAGACATGTTGTTGGATTCGGTAAGACGAAGATAACGGTCAAATAGTTTGTTTAAGGTTTTAAGGGTTAATTCCTGGTTTTGAGATTCGAGCTCATTGTTATTCTTTTGGACAATAAGCTTGGACTTAGCCGAAATAAACTCGTCCAATTTGGATTGATATTCCTTTTGTCGTTCGAGATAGGCGGTCAACTGAATTTGCCAATCGCGTTTGTCACTATTGGGCCCGACTTCGAAGGGCAAGTTAGCAGCCTCTGCTTTGAGACGCTGATAATGGGCCGTGTACGATTCAAGTTGCGCCACAAGTTGAGCGACATCAGCGTCGGAAAAGGTCGGGTCCAGTGTTGCCAGTAAGTCTCCGGCTCTCACGGTTGCACCGAACTGCACATTCACGGAACGAATCGGCGCTGTAGATGCCGTTTGCACGACGATTGCCTGTTCGGCAATCAATTTGCCTTGAGTTTGTACGATGCGATCGACTTCTGCCCAATAGGCCCAAATGCAAAAGGCCCCGATCAAGGCAAAGACGGTATACAATGTCCAACGCGCGCCACCTGGAATGGATCGCTGCTCGATTTCGACAGCATCAGGTTGAAACTCGACGAGAACATCGCGCAAGCCTGGATGTTTGCGTTTTAATTCCTCGCGGGCTTCGCGGCGAATTTGTTCGCGTTTTTCTTTTACGGTGTTGGTCATATGTGGCCTACCTGTTGTTGCCAAAGGTCGCGATAGACTTTGCAAGATTCTAACAGTTGCCGATGATTGCCGACCGCATCGACTTTGCCGCGTTCCAAAACAACAATTGCATCGCAGGTCGTGAGGGTTGTCAGACGGTGTGAAACGATGATGACGGTTCGGCCTTTTGCGATTTTTGCAAGATTGCGTTGAACGATCGCTTCGCTTTCGGGGTCCAGGGCACTTGTCGCCTCATCGAACACCAAAATTTTAGGATCAGTCAGCAACGCGCGGGCGATTGCAAGTCGCTGTTTTTGGCCACCCGACAGGTTGGAACCATTTTCTTCGAGCATGGTATCGAAGGACTGTGGCAGACGTTCGATGAACTCGTCGGCTCCAGCAAGTTTTGCAGCATAAACGACCTCTTGAAAACTCGCGTTGGCCTTCGCCATCGAAATATTCTCTTTCACTGTGCCACGGAACAAGAAATTATCTTGGAGGACAATGCCCAAATTTTGACGCAAATGTGAAATGTCGAGTTCGCGAATATCAAGGCCGTCAACTCGTAACAGCCCCGATTGCGGTGAATACATGCCTTGCAGCATCCGCGTCAAAGTCGTTTTACCGCTGCCACTTCGACCAACGATTCCGAACACGGAACCCGCTGGAATTTTTAGCGAAACGTTGTCCAACGCTGGAGGGGATGTTGGCAAGTAATTAAAAGTGACTTTTTCGAGTTCGATTTGGCCTTGGATCGGCGGTCGGAGACCTGTGCCAATACCGGTTTCCTTTTGACGGTTCATAACGGTACCTAACATTCGTACGCTGAGCGCTGCTTCTTGATAAGAATGCACAAGCGATACAAGTTGCACCAATGGGCCGGTAACTCGACCCGAGATCATTTGAAACGCAATCAAGGCTCCCACAGAGATTTCTCGATCGATTACCATTTTGGCACCAAACCAAATCAGCGCAATCGTCATTAGTTTTTCTAGGAGTTTCGAGATCGTCGTGGCCGTAAGCGAAATTTTTCCAACACGGAAGTGCATTCCGACAGATTCGGCAGAGCGTTGATCCCATTTTTTGCGTTGCACCGGCTCCATACTCAACGCTTTAACTGTTTGAGCTCCGTGTATTGTCTCGATCAGCATCGCTTGGCGGCTGCCCTCGGCACTGTACAAGGCCTCTAGTCGTCGGCGATAGGGGCCAAGGAGCGCGCCAATGTTGAGCGCGAGCAAACCTGAGAAAACGAGCACAATCAGCGTTAGTTTCCAGCTGTACATGATCATGATCGGCAAGAAGACGAAGAGCGACACGGAATCTAGCAGTGTCAAAAACAGGCTGCCTGTGAGGAATTCGCGAATCTTCGATGTCTGTTGCATGTGTTTCGACAGCACACCTGCGGTGATTTGTTCGAAGAAGCTCATCGGCAAACTCAGCATGTGCTGAAAGGTCCGCGTCGAAACTCGAATATCAATTTTCGCGGTTGCGTGCAGTAGCAAAAAGCTGCGCAGGTAGCTCAGTATCGCATCAAACAAAAGTGCGACGCAGATACCCACTGTGATCACATGCAGTGTCTGCATGGCGTTGTTCACAAGTACTTTGTCAATCACGATTTGGAAGTAGAGTGGGACCACGAGCGCAATGATCTGCATGACCACGGCTGCGATCGCCACATCTGTGAACGTTGTCCATTGGCGAAATATCTCAGGAATGAACCACTTCAGACTGAACGGCTGGTTCTGGCTGAGGAAACTGTAATTCCGTTTGGCCATCAGCGTTTCGCCGCGCCATGAGGTTTCAAACTGTTCGCGAGTGAGAAAAATGAAATCGGGAGAGTCGGCCAATGGATCGAAAATCGCGACACGATTTTCCACTACGCCCGCTTCGTCTTCGGCCTTTCGCATTCCAACGATGATGACATAGTTTCCGTTTTTGAGTCGAGCCATCAACGGGAACGCTTGTTTTGCACGTTCCAAATGGTTCCAGCCTAAACGAACGAATTTGGCTTTCAGCCCTAGGTCCTTGGCCATTCGCAACAAACGGTTTTTGTTTGGTTCGCTATCTTCTAAAGAGTAATCGTGGACAAGGCGTTCGGCACTGGCTTCTTGTCCGTGATGGCGAGCGAGCAACGAGAGGCAACGGGCAGCGGTATGCTCTGATCGGTTCGTTTTCTGTGCTGATTCGATGCCGGCAGTTTCATTACCAGGAGTCGGTTTTCGCTCCGAGCTTTTTGATTTGGGGTTTGATTGAACGGATTGTTCTTCGTGCGTCTCCGTCATCGGTGCCTTGGGGCTGGGTTCCATGAATGCGGAATCTCGCTCGTGGAGATCGTCACTATGCTGATCATGCGCGCCTAGGCCGCCACGAATTGCTGGCG
>JAHEAM010000249.1 GCA_024642765.1 Planctomycetaceae bacterium | reverse complement strand
CTTGTCACTTGGCATTCGGCTTGATAGACTTACTGTCAGTAGATTCGTCGTAACATAGGAGATGTTCGAATGCCACTTGAACCGGTCGTAACAAGTCAAGTGTCAAGCATCGTTCCGCTCTGTCGGCTAAGTTCACCTCCCATATCATTACGTCGGGAATCGACAACGTACTCAAGGGCAGTGATCCCATATCCCCGACGCAAAGATTGCAATACGTTTTCCAACTAAAATCGATGACCACATCTGTAGTTGACCATTACGACAACCACCTTGCTCCTATCTATTCGTGGATGGTCGGCGACTTCGATGCCGCTTGCGTGCAGGCCGACAAATTCTATGACGACCTTGAACTCCCAAATGGCAACGGCAGGATTGCTGTTGATCTCGGCTGCGGGCATGGCGTTCACTCAGTTCCACTCGCTCGCCGTGGATACCATGTTCTTTCAATCGACACTTCGGCACACTTGCTGAACGAGCTTAAATCGGCGGCCGGCGACCTACCGATCCAAACTATCGCTGCTGACCTAACTGGCTTCAGTGTTCATCTTGAATCTGAATATGCATCGCTGATTGCCTGCATGGGTGACACCCTGACTCATCTTCCCTCAATCGAGGCGATCAATGCATTGATTCGAGATGCCGCTCGCAAGCTGATGCCCGATGGATTGTTAACGTGTTCATTCCGTGATTACTCAACTCATGAATTGACTGGCGCAGACAGGTTTATCCCCGTTCGATCTGACGATCGTCGCATACACACATGTTTTCTCGATTTTCGCTCTGAATCTGTGCTTGTCCACGATATCGTTCACTCACTTATTGACTCGTCATGGCAAACGTCCATCAGCGCTTATCCAAAGCTTCGGCTACACCCTGACAGTTTGGTTTCCACGGCGGAATCACACGGGCTGACACTTGTTCACAGAACCGTAGTTCGTGGCATGCTCTACTTTGCATTCAAACGCTTGCAATCCTCAAATTCGGGATAACAAAATGTTGCGCGCAGAGTCACGGGTCGCGCGGCTTTTGATATCAATACTTTTTGCCGCGACCCGGTGAACATAGACTTTATCCTTTGAAGTTGGGGATCGGATTTCTCGAGATTCACGTTCGTCCTGCAATACCAAAAACTTGCATTTTGCGTTTTGATACAATCAACAATATATTATTTGAGCTCCAGATGTTGCCAGCAGTCATCGCACATCCAATTGAAGCTTTTCTCGCAATTCCCTTTTTGATCATGGGGCTATCGCATATTGTTCAGCCCACCATGTGGAGAGACTTTTTCGGAACACTTCATTCCATGGGACCGCGCGGCGTTATTTGGCGCACTTTCGCATTAGAATTGTGGCCTGCGGCTAGCATCGTTTCGTTTCACCAAGAATGGAGTTGGCCGGGTATAATCCTCACGCTTTATGGGCATTTGTTGATGCTCAAAATCACCATCGGACTCATTTCGCCTGCAGTTGGCCTTAGGTCTCTTGCAATGTCACAGTCCCACGGTGAAAAGGGTTTCGTAATTGCCGGAACTTTACTTTGTCTGCTCGGGTTTTTTTGCACGGTGCGACTTGCAATTTGATCAAAGCGAGAATTGCCCGTTTCGGACAATAGGACCCGCCAACTTGGCTCGCCTTACCGCTTGCGTCCTTCACATGAAAACGGACTACCAATCTGAATTGGACATCGCGAAGTTACGCAGGAACGCAGCCGATGCACAAATTCTCCCGATTTTCTGTGCATTGAGCAAAACGAGGGGCGATTCTATCTGTCGTCATTCATGAGCGAGTCGTATTTGTTGCCACCGCCCAACCAGCCCTTCGACCAGAAAAAGACAAGCATGATTCCAGCAGTGGCAGCCATCACGCACCATAAAATGGGATAGGCCCACTTGGATCTTAGTTCGGGCATTTAATCAAAATTCATGCCGTAGATACCCGCAATAAATGTCAGCGGAATGAATATCGTGGCGACAATCGTTAATACCTTCATGACTTCGTTCGTTCGATTGGCGACAGCGGATAAATACATATTCATTAACCCGCTAACCATCTCGCGATACATTTCGGCAATTTCTGTTGTCTGCACACAGTGATCGTATGTATCACGTAGGAAGACCCGCACCGTATCCGAAATCAGGGGATTGGCATCTCTTATTAGCGAATTGACCGCTTCCCGCTGAGGCCACAATGAACGTCGCAAATTGAAAAGTCGGTTTTTGTATCGATTGAGCTGTTGCAATAGCTTATTGGAAGAATTCTCAAGAACCGCATCTTCGAGGCGCTCCAAATAGTCACCGATCGATTCGAGAACAGGATAGTAGGCGTCGACAATGGTGTCCAAAACGGCGTACGCAAGATAATCGGGGCCATTTCTCCGAACCAGAGCGGTCCGGCTTCGAATACGTTTGCGAACGGGATCGAGTACATCCCCATACCGTTCTTGGAAAGTCAAGACGTAATTCTTTCCGAGCACGACTGAAACTTGCTCAAGATCGATATTCGAGCGGGCGTCGAGCCGAACCATCCGAGTAATGATGAGCAGATGTTCGTCATACTTCTCCGCCTTAGGACGTTGAGGGATGTTTACGATATCCTCCATAGCGAGAGGATGAAGACCAAATTGTTTGGCGATTCTTCGCAAGGTCGTTTCATCACCCAGTCCCTGCACATCGACCCAAAGAACGGAGTCATCGCTGGGAACAGCCATCGCCTCAAGATTCGATAAATCGTCGATGCAGGAGTCTTCAACCGACTCACGATTGTATCGAATTAAACGTACACGCGACGCGACGGCGTCGTCGGCAATGACTAGAGTCCCTGGCTTTGAACCTGGCTTGGGATGACGTTTGCTGAAAAGCGAAAGCATTATACCGGCTTTAGTTTAGGGAGTCGGGACGGATTGGGGTTCCGTAAAATCGTGAAGGCCCTCCAGGCCTCCTTCGCGGCCAAACCCAGATTGTTTCATGCCGCCGAACGGTGCTTCTGCTGTTGGACCGGTGCCTGTGTTGTGACCTACGTGGCCAAAAGTCAGCTTGGCGATAATCCGCTCAGCCCTCACATTGTCGGCCGTGAACAAATAGGCGGCCAGTCCATACTCCGTTCGGTTGGCCTCGCGAACGACTTCGGCTTCATCGCTAAATTCGATTATTGGCGCAAGCGGGCCAAATGTTTCTTCGTTCACGCAATCCATGGAAGCCTTTACCCAGCCGAGAATTGTAGGCGGAAAGTACGAACCAAGCTCCTTTTGAGTCTTGGACAACGCTGAAGTTCCACCGGCCAGGCAGGTCGCCCCCTTGGAAATCGCGTCCTCAAAATGGCGTTGAACTTTCTCGCGTGCACCCGAGTCAATGAGAGGCCCGATGTCGGTCCCTTCGTCGATTCCGTTTCCAACTATCATGCGCGAAACTCGCTGGACCAATCGTTTTGCAAACTCGCCAGATATCTTCTTATGAACATATAATCGATTGGCGCAAACACAAGTTTGCCCCGAACCGCGAAATTTATTTAACACAAACGCTTCAATCGCGCGATCCAAGTCGGCATCGTCGAAGACGATGAAAGGCGCATTTCCGCCAAGTTCAAGCGAGAGCCGTTTTAAATGCGGGGCAGACATTGCCATCAGTTTTTTGCCGACGTCAGTCGATCCAGTAAAGCTTACAACTCGAACCGCAGGATGCGTACATAAAACGTCTCCAATTTCACCAGCGGAGCCCACGACCAAATTGGCCTTTCCGCCTGGTAAGCCGAGTTGATGTATCAGCGAAAACAACGCAATCATCGAAAGAGGCGTTTTCGAAGATGGTTTGACTACGCTTGCACAATCGGCAGCCAGCGCGGCAGAAAACTTTTTCGCCAACATGGCCAAGGGAAAATTCCACGGCGTGATCAAGGCAACAACGCCTGCGGGCCTGTAATGAACCGTCCAAGAATGGTTGCGTGGGCGACCTGCGATTGCTTTTGGTTTCAAGTGATGCACGGCATCAGCGTAGTACCGGAAAAAGCTGGCGGCATATTCGGCTTCGCCAATTGCTTCGGGCCATGGTTTACCGTGTTCGAGGGTAATGATGCGGCCAAGCTCACGCTTGTTCTCGATCACCAGATCGGCTAGTCGGCCGAGCCACTTGGAACGCTGTTCAATCGTAGTGGGCGTCTCTAACGAGCGTTCGGCCGCCTCGATCGCTGCAACTGTCTCTTGTCCGCTAAGTTTAGGCACGGAACAAAGTATTCGGTTGTCGGCCGGGTTGGTGACCGCAAAAGTCGCGCCCGATTTCGCATTCGTCCACTGGCCATCAATGTAGGCCGCGATCGGATCCAGCAAATTTGATTTTTCCATTTTTGATTTTACTCATCTTTGGTTTGAGATTTTATCTTGGCTTCGATAGCCAACTTTTCTTCCAACGTTTGTAGCCGCTGTCTTTCTTCTTCCTCGAATTCGTCTTGTTCTTTGACGGACTTGTGATGTTCACGATCGCCGTGATAGCCAGCGCGGCGTCGATCGAGTTTTTCAACGTCAGTCAAATCGCCGTACAGAATCAGGACGTCGCCAACTCGCAAAACATCTTCCCCACGCGGTGTGCCGTGAAATATCCCCGCGGCTCTTCTGATACTAAGAACTAAAATCCCCTCGTCTGAAAGTCGCAGGGAGGCGAGGGCTTTATCGGCGAGCCAATCGCCCTTTTCGACCAACATTTCGGTAATGGCATACCCTCGTGACAATTCCAGCAGCGCTACATAATCACGAACGTCGAGGTCGGTGAAGCGTTTGAGACACCAGGCGATGACGCGATTCATGTTGCGTTCAACCCAACGGCTGGTGAAAATCACCCACAGGAAGGCGATTCCACCCAAAAGGATTAATAACAACATCCATCTCGTCTGCGCGCTCGAGTTGCTGGTACTCATGATGGAAACCATGACCGTTGCGCCGACAGTCGCGACACCCAAGTTTCCCAACAGCATCAAAGTCGCCACGATTTGACGCCGAACCGGATGATTTACGATCATCTCGGATTCATTGGTTGTGTAGCCAGCTCCTGTAAATGCGGAACGCGCCTGAAACTTCGCCGCCTCGCGCGAAAGTCCGGTAAACATCAACGCCATCGCTGCGACTCGTGTAACGATCATCGATACCGCAAGGGCAACAATCAGTGAAATGATAGGAAAGACACCAGCCAAGCAGCACCTCAAATTGCAAAAAAAATTATTAACGTTTACATGCAGCGAGTTCGTCGATTGCGCCGCGTACCGTGTCAGCTCCGTTTCGATCAATCAAACTTGCAAAAATCGCAATCAAACCTGACGTCACAAATGCCAGCGGTAATTCGCCAATTGTCACTAGCGATTCGCCAATGACCGGCAGATGGGGAGCTGCAAACTTGTACAAAGGAACACTCATAAACCCCGTCAACATTCCAGCCAAAGCACCCCGCGCGGTCAATCGCGACCAGAACAACGACAAAATCATCGTCGGACAGAAGGTCGCAGAAATGCCTGACCAACCAAAAATAACGAACCAAAATACTGTTCGTCCAGGCACTAACCAAGCGACAGAAAAGGCAATAGCAAGTGCGAACGCAGCCAATAAAAACGTCACCGTTCTGCTGCGCGACAGCAACTGGTCGTCGGCCAAATCAGGATGCAAAACCTTTTGATAGAAATCTCGGACAAAAGCGCTAGACGCCAATACCAACAATGAATCAACCGTTGACATGATCGCAGCTAAAACGACTGCCACATAGATACCGGCTACCCAGCCCGGAACCGATTGACTGACAAGCATTGGTAGAACTTCTTGACCACCAAGTCCCAATTGTGATTCGGCAAATTGACCCGGTTGTACTAGCAAGCTGCGCCCAATCATTCCGGCTGTAACCGCGCCTCCATCTGCCAGCAACGTCCAAGTTACCGCGACAATTGCGCCGGGCCGAATCTCATCAACTGAACGAAGCGACAAAAAGCGTACAAAGATTTGTGGCGATCCCATAAAACCTAACCCGATTGCCAGAAAACCAATGATCGTGAACACGGATGTC
>JAHEAM010000248.1 GCA_024642765.1 Planctomycetaceae bacterium | reverse complement strand
TCCAGTCGCACGATTTCTCGTTCCGACAGTTCACCCAACGCCATTTCGACCATCGACACGGCACCATGAACGATTTTTGTGCGAGCCGCAATAATCGCTTCGGCTTGTTGGCGCCGCAGCATCACTTGCGCAATTTCTGGAGCATAAGCCAGGTGCACAAGTCGCGCTTCTTCTACAAACACTCCCGCATTTGATAATCGCTCGTGCAATTCATCTCGCAAAGCTTCCGAAATTTTCCCAACACCACTTCGTAATGTCACTTCACCTTCTTCGCCATCGTCGTAAGCGTAGCCACTTGCCAGTTCACGCACGGCCGATTCACTTTGCACCGATACAAACTCTTCATAGTTGTCGACATCGAAAAGGGCCTGAGCTGTGTTGGCGACTCGCCAAACCACAACCGCTCCAATTTCAATCGGATTACCACGCCGATCGTTTACTTTCAATTTGGGGGTATTGAAATTCCTCGCACGCAATGAAATTCGGGGTTTTGAGTTGAAAGGATTCGTCCAATGAAAACCGCTCCTTTTTTCAGTGCCCACATAATTGCCAAACAACATCAACGCTCGAGATTCGTTTGGTTGAAGTGTGAAGAAACCGTTCATACAAATAAAGAACACAATCGTTAGCAACAGGGCACCGGCCAATAACCAAAAGTTGATAAGTTCTTCTCCAGCTAGTTGCTTGGCATCGAGAATGAATAGATACCAAATGTAGGCAGCCCCAGCAAATATCAAGGCTAAGCCTCCCAATGCCATCCAACCCGAAATCGTTGTAACGGTTCGTTCGTTAGTCGCTTCAAGCTTCATGTTTGAATCTCCAAAAAAGTGAGCTTATTTCAATACTGAAACGATATTCTAATGATATCATTTATTATTTTGATTTTAGAGCGGCTAAACAAGAAAATCCAAAAACTTTTTTTCCCGAGGTGCTTACCAAAGAAACGAGCTATTGGAGCCGTTTTCCCCGATGGCCAGGCAAATTGCAAATTGTTAAGCTGCCGAGAGCAAGGACCTATGAATATCAACGTGAACCACGCAGATTAACATTCAGCTGTCTTTTTGCCAGTTAGTTTCGAGGAGATTAGATGTCATTTGCTGAGCGTGAACCATGTCTGGAGGTGTAAGCGATAAGACCAAACGAACAATTGCTGCTATTGCAGATACCTTCAATCCGTCCTTGGATCCCAGTGGCACAGACAATCCTCACTTTTTTCGAAATTCTGCAATTGCTCAAGGTGTTGCCGGCAGAATTGAAAAACACATCGAATCAATTTGTGCATCCGAACAGGACAAAGTAATTCGATTTCTGGCGAGATTAGATTCGCCTTTTTTTGGGCTGAAACTTCGTCGCGGAGGCTATTCGTTTTCTAACGCACCTCTCGCACGACGCGTCTCCATTGTTCGACGAATCCTTGAGTCCGACGATTCGTTTGCGAAGTGGACCTTGCGCAGCATACAGCGTTTGAGTTTGCAAGGCTCCTATGTGACCACTGGTCCCGTTGAAAATCATTCTTCGAATGCAGCGATGTATGAGGCAATAGGTTACTCGACAGAAAACCAAAAGGTACCGCGACCGCAATCGCTCGAAGCCTCTACGATCGCGGACCGTCAGATTTCTTTTGCTTGCCATTATTTGGTGATTGGCAGTGGAGCAGCAGGAGCTGTAATGGCTGCCGAATTGGCCGAGACAGGCAAAAGCGTTTTATTGGTCGACGCGGGAAGAATTGTTCCGGGCTCTGAGTTGGGGCTATCAGAGTCTCGAGCGATTCGAGATTTGTATCAAACATTTGGCACGTGGGCGAATGGAGACAATGAAGTACTCATCACAACGGCGCGGACTTTTGGCGGTGGCCCCGTTGCGAATTGGGGCACATGCTATTCTCCGCCACGGCAAGTACTGCAGGAGTGGGCAAATCGGTTTGGATTTGTAGATGTGCTCAATGACGACTTCGAGCATAGCGTCTATACGGTAAAGCGAAGATTAGAGGTATCAACAAAAACGTCGATTGTCAATCGCCAAAACCACTTACTTCGTCAAGGAATTGAGAGTCTCGGACTTCCCACAAAACTACTGGAACGAAACGCTTCTGGATGTTCCGGATGCGATCGTTGTGAGTTTGGCTGCGCGAGCGGCGCTCGGCGGGATACACAACAAACCTATTTGATGGATGCGCAGCGACTGGGCGTTTACTTGCTTCCGAAATGTGAAATCACGAAATTGAATTTCAAGAACGACGTCGCGTTCGAAGCTGAAGGTATCTTGCGCGACGAATCAGGAAATCCGCGTGACGTTCGTTTGCAATTCCGGCATGTTGTCGTGTGCGGTGGAGCGATTCACACTCCAGCGATTTTACTGCGGAGTGGAATTCGGCTGCGACATCTTGGAAAGAACCTTTACCTCCATCCTTCGGCGATTGTGAACGCGTTTTTCAAGGATCGGGTTTGCGCTTGGGACGGACCAGCGCAATCGATCGCTAGCGATTGCTTTGCGAACTTAGATGGAGCAGGAAACGGCGTGTTGCTCGAAACGGCTCCTGTCCATCCGGGATTGGCTGCCCTTTACTTGCCCTGGAATGATCCGTGGCATCATAAACGTTTGATGCAAGGCATTGATCACCTTGCCGCCATCTTGGTACTTTGTCGAGACTCGGGGCACGGCGAATTGGCGATCGATTCACGAGGACGCCCAAAAATCAAATATCGGTTTTCCCCGTATGACAATTCGCATTTGCGTTCGGGAATAAGATTGGCAACTGCAGCCATGCAAACCGCAGGAGCCGAAACCGTTTACTTGCCAAATTGGCGATCGCCAGGAATTGATTGTTTAATTACGAAGAACTTGGCCAGCTACTTGGCACCTAGAACACTACGAGACAGGGACCTGAGTCCCGAATGGAAATTATTTAGTGCCCATCAAATGTCGACTTGTCGAATTGGAGCTTCGCCCACAGAAGCCGTGGTTGACCATTTGGGTCGGGTTTTCGGCACAAAGAATGTCTATGTTACCGACGCAAGCGTGTTTCCAACGGCAATTGGTGTTAATCCAATGATTACGGTAACGGCACTTAGTCATTATTTGGCTCAAGGTATCAAAGCCGTGACCTAATAGGGTGGCCCGACAATCACCTTTTCTAGACCTAGTTTCCCTGCCCTAAATCTCATTTCGAGTGACTTGACGATCAAAAACAACTAGCACAGCCCACTTTTTGACTCTACAATTAAAGAGCTGTTACTCATTTCCTCAGAATTATTTCGAAAACTTTGTCGAGCTGAAATCTGATTCGCTCTGCATAGAACTAGATTGATGGTGCGTTTTATGAAGAAAACTTTGTCGACCATTGCGTTCGCATTACTCTTCGCCACTCTATCCGGATGTGTCAATGACACCGGAACAGCTCCCGCCCCTGGTACTTCAGCAATTGAAAAAATTAACGAGCCAGTAGCTTCATCCGGGGGAATGGCTGCGCCGCCGGCTAATGACAATTCGGTAAGTGCTCCCGCTTTTGGAATGGGGCCACCATCTGTCGACGGTCCAGGCGGCCCGCCCAGCGCCGGTCCAGGCGGCCCGCCCAGTGCTGGTCCAGGAGGCCCGCCCAGTGCTGGTCCAGGAGGAGCTCCGTCACCAGGAGGCGGTAAAGACGCGATGATGTCGGGAGGACCAGGTGGACCACCCGCAGGAGGTGGCATTGCGCCTTCTAGCGGTGGGGGCAAATTTGGAATGATGTCTGCAGGTCCTGGTGGACCAGCGGAATCCGTGAGTCAAAGTCCAGTAGCGGGTACCAATGGATTCGGCGCACTTTTTCCTCAACCAAATTCAGGCAGTGCAAACAGTGGTGGTCCTGCTCCCCCAAGCTTTACTGGTGCTTCAACAACAACTGACAATCAGCCGGAAGTCACAACGCCAACCTATTTTAGCAACGCAGAAACCTTGTTCGCGAATTGGAATGAAGCTGAGGCTGTCAACAATTTATACGGTTACATGTTGTATGACGAAAAAGCTTTTGAGAAATACCCTCTGCAGTGGTACACCGGCTTGAGCCAACCGCGTATTTTCTTGCGTTGGGGTATTGGTGTCGAATTTTCTGGCGACAAAGACTATTCTGGCATTCCGCCTTTGATTGGAGATGCCATTCCAGAACAATCCAATGGAATTTCTTCACCGCAAAACAACACAAATCAAGCCTCTCGATATAGCAACGTTGACGTATCGAAACCGGCTGGATTCCTTCTTTATTTTACGGGAGATTATGTTGAGAGGCTTTACAAACGTCTCAACGACCGCCGAAATTCGGAAGAAGCCTATTTTGGCTCCATTCTTAAAGACCTAAAAATACAGCGTACATCTTCAGACGGAGCAAATACCCCATTGGCTCCAACGGCCTCTGATGTAGCAAGTCCTGTGGCGTCCCAAGCAGCTGGGCCAGCGGTTCCTGATGTCGGCGGTCCGCCAGCCGGTGGCGGCGGCGTCAAGGGCGGCGGTGGCAAAGGCGACATGAGTGGGGGAGGAGGAAGCTTTGCTCCTGCCGGTGGTGCAGTTACTAATGTAATGCAAGATGGCCCCATCGAATTGTTGAAGCAATACGGAAGTACGAGTGCGGCATCACGCCCTTCGGATCGGGTTACGGGTACTTTGCTACCTGGTGTTATGTGTATTGGCCAAGGCAAAACGGAAGAACTAACCACCAAAGCCGCCAGCATGAACTTGGATGTATTGTTTGTTTTCGAAGTCAAAGTCTCCGAAAGTCGCAAGAAGTACTTCTCAAACGTTATTTTGCGAGTGATTGACCCAAGCAAGCCTGATCGCGAACTCATTAAAGCGAAAGCACTTCGCAACACAAACGTCATGGAAGATAGGCTTGCCGGAAAAAGCGAACCGGTTGAAAAAGAACTCGACAAGATCTTTCAAGAATTTGTCGACAAGAACTTCAAAGCGTCAGACATGCCAGAAATGAAACCCGAGCATGTCGAAAGTCGCGTTTCCGACCTGCTTAAGAATCCTGGCGATAAATTGCGATCTGCTGTGGAAGTGATGGGCTATTATCGCGTTGGTTTACTACCGGCCCCGCAAGCTCAATCGGCCATCGATGAATTGCTCGGTGGTGGGGGTCAACTTCTCGTTCTTGGCGAGGACCAAAATGAAAAACGAAAATTCATCGACGATTTGATTGCCGAAAATTCAAAACCTAATACCGGTGGATTTCGTTAATGATTTTGCTTCGAATCGCTCAAGCGACCTATTGTCGGAAATGACAAAAAGGCACAAAGCGATGCATATTCCAACTGGTTTTGAACTTAATATCGACTGTTTTTTGCGTATGAATGGGTTCGGTGTTTCCCTGCGCAATAAATAGAGGCGTATAACTTTCGCGACTTTCTGATCGTGGACCTTTGAGTTGGGTTGTTCCCTGACCATCTTTGCGTTCCCGGATTCTCGCAAACAAAATCGCATCCGAGCTGCCTTTGGCACACGGCTTGCCTTTAATCGATGTTGTGATCTCCATTAATGACTAATTGTCAGTGGAGTACGTATTTCTAGAGGCAACCTAAAAAGGGATCTGCCTTTTCTGTGAAAACTGATATTTGCCCAAGAGCGATGGTCATTCTGGGCGTCGAATTCTGAGTCGTGAATAAGATAATTGGAGGATTCCAGTGGCAAAACAAATGGTATTTGATGATGCGGCCCGAAAGCCGCTGTTGGCCGGTGTCAGCAAATTGGCTCGAGCCGTTCGCAGCACGCTTGGTCCGCGTGGCCGTAACGCGATTCTTGATAAAGGCTGGGGCTCGCCAAAAATCACAAAAGATGGTGTAACGGTTGCCGAAGACGTAGAACTAGACGACCCATACGAAAATTTGGGTGTTCAGCTAGTTAAGGAAGCCGCCAGTAAAACGAATGATGTTGCGGGCGATGGAACCACCACAGCAACGGTTTTGGCTGAAGCCATTTTCCGCGAAGGCCTCAAAATGATTGCCTCGGGATTCGACCCAATGGCACTCTCACGAGGCATTGCAAAAGCCGTAAAGGCGATAACGGA
>JAHEAM010000247.1 GCA_024642765.1 Planctomycetaceae bacterium | reverse complement strand
CGTTTTTCCAAAAGGGAGCCAAAGGCCGTGACCACAACCCAGACGGCTTTACGTGCTGGCTGACTGGAGCCGGCGTGAAACCAGGCGTCAGCCATGGCGTTACCGATGAGCTCGGTCAGAAGGCAGTCCAGGACATACACCCACTTTACCACTTCAACGCTACTATTTTGCATTTGTTGGGACTCGATTACGAACGGCTTAGCTTCGAACACAACGGTATTCAGCGTCGCCTGACAAACGTAGAGGGCAAAATAATTCCAGAGTTACTTGAATAAGAAATGGATTTTGATTTCGTCAATAATCCGCAGATAGGTAGTGATGACTGGGTGGAGCGCTTTCCCACTGAATCGGCGCAGAGTCTAGTAGATCTTTCGTAACTTAATTATTTGAATTTGCTTCAGGATTTACAGGAGGAAATACAGGTGAATTCAATTCTGAATTCGATGGCGGAATCGTCAGCGTATTTGCAGGTGGAAGAACGGGGGAATTCGAACCTGAATTTGATGGCGGATTTACAGGTGGAAGTACTTGAGAATTTAAGCCTGAATTCGTTGTTGGATTTGCGAGTGGAACCACGGGCGGATTCATAATTGGACTCGAATTACCCGGTGAATAGGGCAATTGATTAGCATTGATTGGAGCCGACGTCGCTGACCCCGCATTCGCTATTGGCACTGTGGTGGCTTGAGTATTCACTTCCCAGCCAGACGGATTCGATACCGGTAAAACTAAAGGGTAAGTGTTGCCCATTGGCAATCCAGCTTGAGAACTTGAGTAATTTATTGGGTTCGCTTGGGCAACCCTGTAGGTGCGCGACGCGGGATTCGCGTTGGGGAAAACGGTTGATTCAGAAATAACAAATACCGAAACGGTTCTTTCAGATGGTGCGATAGGTAAGGGATTGGACGGGGGAAGTACTTGGGCAAAGGGATAAGCATTTGGAGAATTGGCCGCGTAGTTCATAACCGTAGATGCCACTGGCGGATAGACTCCGGATGCTGGTGGCGTGACAGGCGGATAAATTCCAGGGGGTCTCGGTGAATAAAATAATGGTGGATAAACACCCCTGTTGAATGATGTGCAAAGGTTGCTTCGACAACCGGTAGACAAAAGTATCAAGCTAATTGCAGAAAGACTAACAAGGAAACGAATGCTCGCAGTTATTCCAGTCAACTTAATGCTATGGTAACAGATTCTCAATTGACGCTCGATTTTTTAAAATACGACTAGAGTTGTCCCCTCTCATTCCCAGCCAACTTCGCGAGCTCGAGGATAGTCAAACTTGCCAAAAGCGCACAGATTAATCGCAAGTTACGATTCGACTCCTCATCCCCTCGCTTGCATGGCAAGCTGATTCAAAAGTTCAGTCCGCGAATAGCGTAACTCGCCAAAACGGCGCATCCATAAATCAATTTCGGTTGAAGAAGGGGCATGTCCGACAAGTTCCCGAAATGCCGCCCGCAGCCATGAATCCATGCTACCACCCATTTGAGAAAAGAACTCTTCTGTGGCCATCAAATCTGCCGGCAATCGTTGCACGCGTGCAGCAATATCAGGCATTCGTTCAAATGCGGCCAGTTCCATCGTGGTTGGCAAGCGATTTAGGTAGCGTTGGTAAGCAGCGTTGATTTGTTGTTGGTAGACATTTGCCGGGACATATCCCGTCTGAATAAAGTTCCCCCCGATAGGCTGATAGATCGCAGGAACAAGAGTCAATTGAACGTTTGTTGGATTACCTTTTGTCAGTACATAGGTTGGGCGCTGTGTCTGATAAATAGTTCGACCACCAGAGGTAACCATGGCTCTCAGAAAATAGGTGTCGATGTTAGAGATATAGCTTTGATCGTAATTCAATTCAAAAGGAATGTTGCCAACACCGAAATTAGACAATCGAAAGGAACTTTCACCGTTGCGAATTTGATAATTGGGTCGGCTTTCGTTTTCCAAACGAATCGTCACCACTGCATCCATTGGCAACCTCTCGCCACCATTGATTGTAAGTGTTCCACTGAGTCCCGCACGCGTATTTCCCAGCTGCACCTCAAGCGGTTTCAATTGACCAAGTCGTCGGTCCAGTATCAACATGGAAACGCGACCTGACGAATCCGCATGGCGGCTAACTTCTTCTTCAATATCATATATCTGGTTTCCAACACGTCCTACTTGATCACCGGCGACGCACACTATCACGTCGCCTTGAACAAGCCCCGAACGGGCGGCGGACGAATTGGGATCTACTTGGCGCACGACCGCGCCGGTTTCCGTGTTGTCGACCAAAACACCAAATTGCCAGTTGCGATTAGATCCTGTCGGTGCAAGCCAGCTTCCTTCCCACCGACGATCTGAATTTGAGACGGTCGAATTGTCAAATGATCGGTCGCCCCAACCCAACTGAGCTTTAGATTCTTGAGGAGCGATGGCCATCAATATAAGCGGCAAAATTCCACAAGCAACGCGGATCCATATCAAGCGAGTAGCAGCGTCCATTCTTAATTTCCTCATTCTCGTCCAAATAATACAATTGTTAGTACTGGGATTGTGACGGCGTCGATTCATCACGCACGATTTGTTTATTAACCAGATGACGGCGATGTCACCTTTCTATTTTTGATCTTTTTGAATTTCCAATTTCGAAAGTTCTCCACGCAATGTAGGCGGATCGAATGGGAAAAAGCCCGCCAGAATCGTGTTAGCTTGCCCACTTTGTGACAACGTATATCTGACGAATTCGCGATTGGCTTTTGCTTGATTGCCTTTGGCTTCGAGATCGAAGACAAGCGTGAGCGGGCGGGTGATTGGGTAGTGTCCCAACAAGATTTCGTGTTCATTTCCTTCGATGACGACTGATTTTTCTCGCAGTTTCAGTCGGCGTACTGATTTGTTGTTGAATTTGTAGTCGGAAATCGCGATCGCTTGTGTGTCTTTTGCGACAGCCTGTATTACTTCCGCATTAGAACTCAACTCGCTTTTGGCCGGTCGCATTTTATTCAAATGAAAAAGATAGGTCTCAATGAAATGGCGAGTACCACTTTGATCATCGCGCCCAATAATATGGATCGGTTTTTCCGCAAGTTCACCACCGATTCCAACGGCAGTCCAATTGAC
The DNA here is from genome assembly GCA_024642765.1 of Planctomycetaceae bacterium. Lineage (GTDB taxonomy): Bacteria > Planctomycetota > Planctomycetia > Pirellulales > Pirellulaceae > BJ22. The sequence goes on along the minus strand of JAHEAM010000247.1, from coordinate 2,931 downwards.
TTGGGCAGCGGGGTCTTCAGCGCAAAAAAGCGATACAAGCTGTTCATAATTGATGACTTCCAATGGATTGCTTTTATTTACGAAAACGCCTAAGGGTTCGCGCGCCACTTGAATCGCAACCGGATGTTTCAGACCAGCAGTTTTTAATTTGGCTAAATCTTCATTGGAAACGGGTCTGGAAAGCATGCCAATACTAGATTGGTTTTTCGTCATGCGATCGATGACAGTTTCTGAACCTTCAGCTGAGATAACAACCGTTGAATCCGAGTGGAACTTTTTGAATTCAGTTGCCCAGCCATGAGCAAGGACGTCCATACTGGTCGAACCAAAAATATCGATTTCGCCAGAAACATTTTCATTTGGCAGATACGGATCAATGGAATCTAGCAGTGCGAGGATTTCTTCACTGGACATATTTCCATCGATTTGAGTTTGTGCGTCTGTCTTTGACGAGTCAGCAGATGGTTCTTGAGCGATTCCTGGCTGACCAAAAGCGACCACGACAGCCACTAAATAAAGTCCGACGATTCGATTCAAAAGAGTCATTAAAACCTCCGTGCGTTTAGATTCCGAAGACCTGAAGACTAGTCAAACCTGTTTTTTCGCACAATAGTGATCGCGACCATCACACTACTGACTTTACGAATACAGATCTGATATCTACATGCGTTCATCGTATTTGTATGCCGGCAATCGTCTTTTGCGAACATATCATGAAACAAGCCGCTCCACTCTTCTTGGATTGGCACAACGTATCAATCGAACGTGGTGAGTGAAAGTGAATACTGCTAGCAGCGTTGCGCGAGTAGGTTCGAGATTGTGCAGGTGGAAAGTTCACAAATTCAGCGCTGACCATTAACTGTTTTTAGAGATTAGCCGCTTTCTTAAAACAGATCGCTGACACTGTGAACACGTGTGAATTGTTAATCGAGCCTTAATTATTTCTTGGATCCAATTTTTAATGATTGCCAATCTGGAATCATTGAAATTTGAAAATTGAGGTCAGGCAATGCGTCCAATAAGTTGGCTTGCGGATAACCCTTCGAACTGAATAACACCTACTGTTAAATGGTTTTCTTCTATTTTTCGGGAGCAGCAAGCAGCGTCTCGATTTGGGCGTTAATGTCGGACCGAGAATCGGCATTCACTTTTTGATAGATTGCCGAAATGGTTTGGTCCCGACCAACCAATACAACACAGGGTAAGTTGGTTAGCCTCAGGTCGTGGGCGGCGTTGCCATCATGATCTAAAACGACATCTTCGACGATTCGATTCGCTGAAAGGAAATCGTGAACCTGTTGCGGTGTGTCCGCAACATTAATCAATCGGATTTGCACTCCACGGGCTTTAAGTTGTTCGGCATATTCTAACACAGAAGGAATCTGGTCGACGCTGGGCGCTGCCCATGTGGCCCAAAAATAAAGCAGCGTCGGCCGATCCACTTTGTCCCAGTTAATTGCTTGCCCCTGCAAGTCGAGAAGGTTGAGTGTAGGCAGGGCTTGCCCGAGCAGAGCCTCCGTTCCGCGATCGCTCGCCGAAGCGGCTAGGTCATCGACCTCTTTGGCAGAGGCTGGAAGTTCAAACTTAAATGCATCGTCAGCAAGCTTTTGATCAAGCGTCCATTTCAATGAAGTTGAACGTGCAAAACGAATTTCTTGACCTTCGTCCAAGGCGAGAGTTTTTTCGAATCGTATCGCAACAGGCAATCGAGGAACGTTATTCGAGAACCAAAAATCGACAACATCGCCATCGTTGTGCGTCAAACGGAAATGTCGGCCGCGAGAATCAACTCCAAGGTCAAAAACATGTGTGATTTTTCCAAACAAAACTTCACTTGGTTCAGGCATAAAAAGAAATGTTACGCCAGCAGTTTCTAAGTACAGCTGACTTAACCCGCAAGCTTGCATCTCGGCCATAGGTTCGGTACTTGAAACTCGACTGTATTGGTTGGCTTGGGCCGCAAATCTTAATAGGCTTGCGTCCCGATGAAGGGCTAGAAATTGCAATCGATCGTTCGGCTTGTCTCGAACCTCTAAGCGAAACAACGGAGCTTGGGAAAGCAATGATAAATGTAGATTGGCAATAGTTTTTGCTTCGATACCGCTAGTCAGCAGTGCGTCGATGTCAACGCGCCAAGTGGTCGATTCTCGTAACGCATTTTCTGATTCCGAACACATCTCGCTAAACGCCAAGAACTCTTGACTCGGTTTTTCAACGTCTACTTTTACGGGAGTGTTGGTTTGTTCTTCTTGGGCTAGGGCGCATTCATTGAACATGCTTAGCCCAAAAAGCCAACTGATGCACAAAGTAACCATTGGACAAATGTAACGTTGGCGAAGCATCAAGACTTCCTTTCGCAAAAAAACACGAATTAGATAATTGCTGGAATTCGATGAGACAAATGACAAGTGAAACAACCACGATACGCAAAATATCAATTACGTAAGGTTCCTAAGGAAGGAGCATTCAACGCGAATTGGAAATCGTATTTAATTCACGAATTGAATTTGAAAGGTCATTTAGTCCGGTTGTGTTTATCATTCCTGAACCGCGAAGCATGTCACTCCACGCGCGTTCTACGGCGCGAAATGAATTGTTCACGGTTTGCATATTGGAGCGAATCTTCGAGTTGTTCATGTTGCCATTTAGGTTCGAACGAAACTCATTCAGTGAATTCTGAAGAGAGCCAATTTCGTTTACGAAATTTGAAAAGACGCTTCCGTTGTAATAGTAAGGCTTGAATTGAAACGTCAGCAGGTTCGCATATCCAATTGCCTTATCAGTAGGTCGCTGTAGTTCCACTACTCTGTTCCAATCGATCGATCCAGAACCTACGTTGTTGGTATTGAGCGTCCCCACTTCATTGGCTAACTCATCAAAAGATGAATTCACAGCGTACCAAGTTTGAGACAAGCGAATGTCAATCGACTG
>JAHEAM010000246.1 GCA_024642765.1 Planctomycetaceae bacterium | reverse complement strand
TCTGTTGCGAATAGCATTCCATTCGATTAGGGCATCTCGCGTTGTCGCAGACGGTTTCTAGCCGCAATTCGTCCAACAGGCTTGCCGTGAAATGGTTGACGTTGCCCTTCGGTACCTGCCGCTTCAACCATTTCGGCAAACGCCGCATTTTGGATACGTCGCTGGCGGATTGGCAAGAACTCGTTGCAGCCCCTGCTGACGGTACGTTTACAATCGGTAACTGTGTCAATTCAATTCTCACCAACAAAATACGTGTTTTCAATTTGCCGTCATATGCGTGTCACCGGATGCTTCGTTCGACCTAGCACAACATAAGCACACGCGCCTGAAGTATTATTAACCGAAACGAGTCATTTGCAAAACGGTCCCTTGACAACGATTGTGTCAAAACGAAAGATCGTCTACGTTTTTCTCTATATCCCGATATCCCGCGTGCGTTGTCGTTAGCCCAGTTTGGTAGCCCGATTGTTATGTCCCCAGCCAAAAAAGCCAAATCTGGTAAACCAGACGCCAGTGGTCCCCAACGCAAAAACATCGCCGAAAATCGCAAAGCTCGCTTTAAATACGAGATACTCGAACAAATCGAATGCGGAATCATGTTGCTGGGCAGTGAGGTCAAAAGTCTCCGCGACAATCAGATCTCACTCGATGAGGCTTACGTTCGAGTATCCGATGGCGAGTTGTGGCTCGTTGGAGCGGATATCGCCGAATACAAACAAGCCACCTTGTGGAATCACGCTCGCCGTCGGCCCCGCAAACTCCTCGTTCAAAGAGTACAACTCAAAAAACTTTCAGTTCGCGCCCACGAAAAGGGCCTAACTCTCATCCCGCTACACATCTATTTCAACGAACGTGGCATCGTGAAACTCATTGTCGGCGTAGGTCGCGGCAAGAAACTCCACGACAAACGTCAATCCATCAAAGAGGCCGACAACAAACGGCAACTCAGCCGAGTCATGAAAAAGAAAAACTAACCATCGTTCAGAGGTTCTTTTTTTTCTGCACGTCGATGTCCGGCCAACCGCAAATTTACCAGGCGGTAACTTCCTAAAAACATTGGCCAATGTCTTTATCCACCAACTCATCATAATGAAATGTTTCGCCTCGTGCCGACACTCGTGGTTGCTAAACACCTGCTTGAATCAGCAACTTCGTTAGAACGTTGCGAATACTGCAACAACCAGCGAGATGGCATACGCCATCAAAACATACGCTATCAAAACGACACAACCGGGTTTATAGCCCTTACCGCCTGCAAATTCATTAGGAAATTCCGTACTAAGTTGTGCGATCAACTCGTCAACAAACGTCTTCGATTCTAATAAACTGACATTGTTCAATTCTTTATAAATTTTAACCGCTTCCAGTTTTCGGTTTGCGAAAATGGCGTCAAGAATTCGATCCATGTCTGCAGCTTTGACAGTCTTCTGCTGATGTCCTGTGCCGCCAGCTCGCATCAGTTTGACTTCTTGATCAACAACAGCTTTACATTCATTCAAACTAGACTTTGTCTGTTCGTAATAAAACTTGATGGCCTCAATTTTCCGGCCCGCCAAGATTGCTGCCCGAATCTCCGCTTGTACATGGTCGGGGAGTTCGTCAAATTCTTTGGGCATTACTTTGAAAAACCTTACGAGAAAAGCCGTCGATTCAATTTGCGACAAAAAGTCGTTTTAACCGCATCAGTCGCCCAGTACTGCAAGCCCGGCCATCACACAAGAATTCGGCACAAGAATTCGGTAGCCTGACATTCAAAAATTCTTTCATTTTGGTTGTGACCCGATTTGTGGTCGTGCCAATTACGCGTCAGATGTGATTGCGAAAGTACCAGCACGCTCGATGACCTTGCCCGTTTCTTTGCAAGTGCGACGATCAACCGGTCCGTTCCAAAAATCGTCCATCACTTTGTGAAGATCTTCATCAATGTGTTTCAAACGAAATTCAGCTTGATACACCAAGTGAATATCGTCGGGACAATACCAACGCAATTGATCCCTAGTGTCTTCTGGACGTGGGAATTCGACAATCAATCCGACCGTGCCCGCAGGTCGCTGGGGACGATGCGGCACATTGCGTGGGCACAACCACATCTCACCCTCGCGAATCACGACGTCGTGTGGTGGCGTCCCGTCCAAAGGACGAATGCGAACTGCAATGTCACCTTCCAATTGATAAAAAAGTTCTTCTGTTGGATTGACATGATAGTCGTTTCGAGTGTTGGGCCCCAGCGAAACGAACACGATCACGTCGTCAGCGTCTTTGTAAAACTGTTTGTTCATGACAGGGACTTTGAATTCGTCTCGATGCTCTTCGATCCAACGCATCAAATTAAATGGTTTTGCGATTGCCATGACTCAAGCCTTTTAAAAATTGATAAAAAAGTGCGTTACCTAGTGGGCTGGCGACTGTTCTTCCATCCGCTGAATGTACTGCCGCAAGCGTTCGTTTTCATCAGTCACACCTTTGAGGGCAAGCAAATTTTCGACCCTCTTAAGCAGTTCCAATTTCTGCACCGGCTTAGATAGAAAATCGTTGGTGCCGGCATCGACGGCGCGCTGAATGTCCCCCAATTCGTTCAAAGCAGTGACCATCAGCACCATAATCTTTTGTGTTTCTGGTTTTTTTTTCAGCCGATCACAAACTTCAAATCCACTCAGTTTGGGCATCATTACGTCAAGCAAAATCAAATCCGGCCGGAAACTTTCGGCCTTGGCCATCGTTTCGGCTCCATCACGAGCGACCTCGATTTCACATGGCACTTCTGCCAAGTAGGCTTCGAGCAACTCACAATTAGCTTGATTGTCGTCTGCAATCAAAATGCGATTCGTTGTGTTTTTGTTCATATGAAGATATCAATAAAGGCCGTTTTTTGTGGTGTTTTTGTGGTTTCCGCTCCCAACCAACATCCAAGAATTGGGCGGTCCCTGCAAGTATAGACCTTTGGAATCACACCGACTACGCCTTTCAAAATGCCAATCAAAAAATCTCTCCGGGCCCTGCCCTGCAATTCACTTTTTTTAAAATCGCGATTCATTTATCGTCCAGCGTCGCCGACATTTTTTTTCGGCCTACCAATTCGGACCGTTTTCAACGGGTTACAAAAGTTAACGAAACTCCCTTTTTTTAGGCAAATTTAGCCAATTCACGCTTGGCAAATCGGGGGGAATGCGTAACCTATTATTCTTGTATGCAAGGACGAAGTGCCGAAGCATGTGCGAAACAAGTTGTTGCGACGCCGCGCATTTTGTTTTCCAACACAACGATTGCCGCGTGTCGCACTGGTAATGATTCAATTTTTTGGTTTGTTTTGTGCTTGTGAAGTAACAGCTCAAACAAACCTACAAAGGAAGGATTTGAAATGGCAAAGAAAGCAGCAGCTACCGCAACGAAAAAACCACTGTCGAAGTCGGAGATCCTAGCATCTCTCTCTGAAAAAACTGGCCTATCCAAAAAAGACGTCGCAAACGTCCTCGATGGTTTCGCTGGATTGGTTATGAGCAGCCTGAAGAAAAATGGCCCAGGCGCTTTCACTTTCCCAGGTGTTTCGAAATTCAAGGTTGTCCGCAAGCCTGCGAAAAAGGCGCAAAAAGGAGTTCCCAATCCGTTCAAACCAGGAGAATTGATGGACGTTGCTGCCAAACCAGCACGTAACGTCGTAAAAATCTTGCCATTGAAGGCACTCAAAGACGCCGTCTAATCGACGCCATCGTTGTTGACTTGTACTGCGATGTTCCTGAAAAACATTTGTCGTCTCAAGTTTCCGATTGTGAAACAAAAATCGAAATGGCGTTGCGACTCATCTGCAACGCCATTTTTTTGTTCTCTTTTTTAGAAATCGGCAGACATCCGCCACCGAGCGGATTGGAATAAAACGAAGGTTGGGTTGAAGCCAGCGCTATTCCGGCGCATCGTTGAAGGTCGTTAACAAACGCCTGCCCCGGTAGACGAGGTATGCGAACTCACTGTTGGCACCAGGTCCATTATCAACGAACCAATGCAACTGTGTGTCGTCAACAATAGCTGTGCCCTGATTTTCGTTGTGTTTCGCGGTCGCAACCAAGATCCATTCGCCAAAAAAATACGCCACGAATTTTGGCTGAATTTCTTCGAAATCGTCTTCCTCCAAACGACAAATCTGGCGTTGAATTTCGCGGTCGCGCAAACGGTAGGCTTCATCGAGCGATAGCTCGTGCAATTCCTCGTGCTGCGCCTGCCACCCAGCAAATGACGCGTACAAATCGTCGAAACTCAACGTGCTTACATCGAAATCGAATGCAAACGTCATCGGCCCAACAATACCAATATTTGAATACTGCTGCGGAGGAACTCCAAATACGAATCTCACCAGGAAGCAATCGATGGGGTTATCAAAACCGGGCCAAAAGAGCCTGCGTTGATCAATCACATCCACTTTGCTCGGAGCAATTCCCATCTGCTGAGGCTCCGCTAGCCACATAGCCATTTGACTTTCGGCAACGGCGGCAGGAGTTCGGAATTGTTCATCGACTTCGGACTCCATCCCCAGTTCGATCGCGTAGTTCAGTGCCCGCATCCGAATGGATGGTTCGGCAATCAACTTCAAAAGTTGCTCTTTGCCATCGTCGATACCCAACCGCGCCAAGGCCGCAGCGGCCTCCGTTTGGACGCGTCGATGCCGCAATTCAGCGACCTGACGCAACTTGCCTTCGGCGTCGCGATAGTCACACAATCCCATCAGGTCACAGAGTGACACCAGCAGTGATACGGAATCACCAACCATTTGGCTGATTTGATATGGCTCAAAACTCGGAGGGGCATGCCCCTCCTCAATGCGCGCGAGTTGCTGCGCTACGCTCGACATCAAATGCGAAAGACCCTGGACTCGCGCCGCCGCACAATGAACTTTGCGGATCCCTTCGCGAAACTGAAAGTTTGTCAAATCAAGGGCAACGCCCGCAAGTTGCCGGTGTCCAAGTGCTGCGTTCAATAGCTCATCCAAAAAACTCTCTGTCAAAGCTTCATTTTTCAGCAATGGCGCAAATGCCCATACAATTCCGCGTCGCGATTCTGGAGGCGATTGCGAAATCAAATCCAGCCACACCGTCAACGCTTCACCACCCATCACTGCCAACCAGTACAACCAACCATTTCTCAAATTCGACTCTGGTGGTGTAGCCATATATAGGCGTTGAATTCGGGCAAGTATCTTGGGATTCGTCGCGCCAATCAATCGGCTAGACTCAGCCAAATAGGGCATCAACCTTTCGCAACGTTGCCCAAATTCGACATCGCCCAATTGCGATTGCCGCTGTTCGATTTCGGCGGCAATTTGGTCGAGTTCCTCAGCAGTCAAATGTTGAAAGGATTCCGACATTCGGCGATTCGACCAATCCGACATTGACTCGGCGGAAAAATAATCGTGGACTCGTTCGGTTAGTTGTGACATTCGGAATGCTGCCTCATCGATGATTTTCATTCTCTTTTTAAGCGACTGGACGCGCGGACATACAGCCAGTTCGACTAGCAAAAATCGCGAAAACAGGTTATAACCCAATAGTGAAATTTTGAAACAAGGGAAACGCCAGACGCTATTTTGGCATGAAAATCCTTGATTCTTGAAATTGAAGCGTACGTCTGGTTGTCGCGAAACCGGATTTTTTAGTAATGATCCAACCTTTGATACTGTGTAGATGTGACTGCAGAAAAAACGATACGCAAACAGCTTCTCGATTTCCAGCATATGGGCCTCTCCCCCCAAATGCTCTCGACATTAAAAGAGATCGGCTACTTGCGTCCGACTCCCATCCAAGCGGCCTTGATTCCACTGGCGCTCGAAGAACATGACTTGATTGGTCAGGCCCAAACAGGAACAGGAAAAACGGCAGCGTTTGGAATTCCAATTCTAGAACACATCCGCCGCAGCACGCCGGTACCCTTGGCATTGATTTTGACTCCGACGCGCGAACTTGCCCTACAGGTATCCAAAGAAATCCAACGACTGGCGACGGGCCGAAGTCTGGAAGTTGTTTGCTTGTATGGTGGCAAGCCCATGAACGCCCAAACAAATCAATTGC
>JAHEAM010000245.1 GCA_024642765.1 Planctomycetaceae bacterium | reverse complement strand
CGAAGGATCGACATTTGCGAATGGTGCCGTATTGCCGTTATTCGCGGATACTGCGGTCACAGCTCAGCTTAGCCTTTCTCGTAACGGCGATCCCTATGCGGCCACGCTTCTTCCCGTTGAGGGACTGCAACACAAGCTCCTTGCGGCCAAGAGGAGCGGATTAAATACCGTCGTCGTGGCCGCAGAATCTGAAACTACGGAGGACAACTCAGCTTCAATCACTCTCATTCCAGCGCCCACGATTGCTGACGTAATGGACGTCATCCTAGTTCAAAACCGTTTTTTGAAGGCATTTCAGCAACATCACCGAGAGGGATGGTTGAAATCGTGGAATCAGGGCACAGCACGAGTTGCCGGTGACACTCTTCCGGGAGCGGATGACAACAATTGGGGTTCAGATGACGAGTGAATCAGCAGTCTCTCACGACGCAGCCGCAACACACTACGTCAACGTCACGATTACGGCCATCGGCTTGCCCATGGCGGTCTTCCAACGTCCACAACCGTTTTCGACGATCCGGCATCATCTTCTCCTGTGCAATTGCACCGATTGTTTCCGATTGAAATTTTGCCGCGTCGCAGACGCTCATGATGATTTCCGCTTCAGCCCTCGTGGGGAGCCGTCCTTGATACCAGCTTGCTAAGAACGAAGCTTTGAAAAAACTGTTTACGACCGCGATATTCGAGTTGTCGAAGATGGAGGTCGAAGGCCAGATGAGACTCATTGCGTTTTCGTCGAACACGAAGAATTCGAACTTTTGGGATTCAGATGCACCGCCAGCAACTACGAATTGGCTTTCAATTCGATTCGCTTCTTTTCTCCGTTTCCGCGCACGAATGAACAAATCCAACTTCACCCGAAAGTCCGGATACCACGGAGCGTTAAAAAAGAACGCGCTCCAAAATATCGCAACCATTGCGACCTCAGCGATTTCTGTTCCTCGGCGAAACCATAGACCCATGAATCCGACAGTCGGTGGCAGCAGGAAAACCACGAACGCAAACGTCCAAAGAATTGATTTGACGCGACTTGGCTCAAGGACCGGTAGCTTTTGAAATAACCTGTATTTTATAGATTCTTGAATCGCAGAGTCAAACGTCTCACGACCGGCGAGAATATTTGGGTATTCGCCAAGCGTTCGCGCCACCAAATTTTCTGCCGAGACGATCTGCGTCCCTTCAGCAGAAGAAGGGCTTCGCTTGATATTTATCGAGCCATCGGTTTTAGTTTCAAAACCAGCAAGGTCTAACATCGTTTGCCAGCTGTCGTAGATGTGTGTGAGGTCCGCGCGTGAACTCCAGTTTCCCGACGACATGGACGTCCTTCGATAAACGGGATCCATCACATTGACGAACGCCGATTCTTTCATAGCAACTGCGCGATGAACGCGCTCGTTCGGCATTCGTGACACGTGCGTAAGCACTTCGCCAGCAAATTCTCGCAGCCAAGCGCGGTCCTGGTCGTCAGCTTCGGTGCACATCCAGATGGCCGAAAAGAAATCTTGCATCGTCCGATTCGAAAACAGGATTGCGACGATACCGTGATCTTTGACGAATCCCAATTTTAACTCAACATTCAATCGCAACAATTCCGCAATCTTACTCGCGAACGCTGTCTTGGTGTGAATATCGAACCGCGAATTCAAAATCACTGCCCTGCGAGACCAGGCAACGTTTATGAATTGATCGACTTCTGAAGCAGATACTCCGTCGAGGTATCCTTGGCGATTGCATTCTTGAGCCAACAGAGCCAGCAATGCCAGTGCATCCGAAACCTCGAAGCCTATCGGACAATTTTCGTGCTTGTTAAAGGCTAATTCCAGACCATGGGTTACCATTTTCCAGTAGATCTGACTGCTTGATCGAATTTGCCTCATTTTGGAGAGTGGGATTTTTCTCAATGCTTCCAGTGAACGCGGCGCAAGTTGTAAATACTCGGTGTCTGTAAGCTCGAGAATGCGAAATCGGTTCCCCCCAAGGAATCGACAAATTTGATTCCATCGCCATTTTGACAGCTGTGCAAAGTGCCAATCGCCCTTTTCAAAAAGCGAATCCCAAAAGCGATTTCGGATGGCATCTGGGCGACCGGTGCACAAACATCGGATTTTCGGGTTATTTGCGAGATAGTTCTGGAGTGAGCTGGCTTGCTTGTCAGGATTATCTGACGCATTGGTTTGATCGAAACCATCGACAATGAGGGTACAAAGACCTCGCTCGACTCGATCCATAATCAGCCGATGGGCTTTTTCAGGCGGGACATCTTTCGTCTCGGGCGTCTTTCGAAACCACTTGACCAATTCGGACTCGCCCGGCAAACCAGGTGGCCCAGCGTACGCGTCGACGTTTTGCGGAAGATCGGAGAAAGTGACTCTTATCGCGAGGTGCCGGCGGTCCGTTTGATGCAAAAGATATTGGGCTTGCCGCGATGCGACTGATTTTCCGGCCCCTGCGCTGTCAACAATGACCCGAAGCCGAAGTTTACCATCCCCGCGTAAAAATTCTTCGCGGGACGGAATTCGAGCCATCCCAGTCAAATAAAGCGGTGGTTCCTGCTGATCGACCCAGTGCCATTGGGTAGCGATTGGCCGTTTTGACATGGATGTTTCATGCGGAAACATCCGTTTTTCTTCGATCAGAAACATACCGTCTGGACTCAGATGCTCCCTGAGCTCTGCACGAGGGGTATCCTTTCCATACGTAACCAGAACGATTAGGTGCTGGTCATCGATAAACCGTGGCGGCGACATCGAGAGTTCCGAAAGCGTTTTCAATCAAACCGAGCCCTTTCTCGAAGTACCGCGTTGCGGACTTGCAGCTCGGTTTTCAAGCGAGTTGCTTCAGCCGCCTGTACCGTCTCGAAGTACGTCGTGAGTTCAGACAAATTTGCAGTATAAAGCGGCTGAAAAGCGAAAGGAAGCGACAGTGCGAGTTCGTTGGCTGCGTCAACCGAGTCGCAATTCATTGGGGTTGCGATTCTCAATTCATTTTGGGTCATAAACATCTCCTCAAAAACTATGGTTTCTTGCTTCGACAATGAAAAGGACAAGATTTGCGAAGATGTCAGACCTAAATTGGCTTTCTTTCAAAGTTCCTCTGCCAAGCCGCAAGTTTTACGACTTCTTCTAAGATCGAGGTTATCGGTGCCGATGGGCACGAATGACTTAGTGGCCAAACGCTCGATAGTTGACACCTTCCCGACAGAGGACACGAAACATGTATCTAAGACCGCTGATCTTCATGCTCATAGCCTGTCTCACGACAAATTACGTCAGCGCCGAAGTCCGCACCAATGGCTCGGGGGCGTTTGCGGTGAATGAGGACGACGAAATTTTCGTGTTGAAACCTGGGGCGACGAAAAAAATCTCCCTTCTACTTGAAGGCGACAATTTGCCAGACTGGCTGAGATATCGATTCATCGAAGTTCGCGTGAGCACCGGAGGAAATAGAACTTGGCTGCTGCCGATCATGCTTATCAAGTCCATCACCAGGACGGCTTTGCCTGACTTAACGCTGTACAACGTGGTTCTCGTCGATGCGTTGAAACACCGTGAACTGAGCGCGGCAATCTCCGAGGCACTCAAGTCGAAAGGCATAGTCGATTGCGATATGGCTCAACCTATTTCCGATCAAATTGCGTGCTCGATTTATTACAACCGCAACGGGGATATTTCGCCATTTTCCGAGACGAGTTTCTCGCGTGAAGACAATCGCATTGAACATCGCATTCAGTTCAGTTGCCCATCGCCTAAAGAATCAACGCAAGAATCGCTAGACAACCTAGGGTTCGCGTTTCGTGAACAGTATCAAGGCCGGTACGTCCGAGAAGATGCAGAAGCCACAATCGCGTGCGTACAGCAAGTCGGCATGCGACTAAAGAATTTGCTCGGAAAAGACAGCCAGGGAAAAGAGGCCACGCTGCTCTGCTTTTTTGGAGGAGGTCTTGAACAACGGCAGCTATTGGAGAAGTTCGTGACTACCGAGACTTCTCGGCGGTATTTCGTGCGCCGCGGGGCGATCATCGATAACGCGATGCTTGATCGTGTGCGGTTGGAAAGTTTTAGGGACATTTTCGAGGGTATGAAAGGCAGTCGACTGAGTGATGAAGCGGTGGTCTCCTTCGTCTTGCAAAGCGGTGCACACTTCACGAGCACAGTCGGGCAACTAAAGCGACTATCACAGGAAAAAAATCGCGAGTCCGAAATCAAAACGGAACGAACGTCAAGTTTTGACAACCAGGATTCAAACAAAACGAATCGCGAAACCAAAGGTGGGTTAAGTATCTTCGAATATGTCGAAATCGATGCTGCATCAAACTCTGGTGATGAGAGCTCCTCCAGGCGCACAGCCACCACGATTGCAAATGATGCGAAGCGTGATTTGGACGGGTTGATTGAAGCCATTGAGGGCGATTTACCACTAACGGCACTATCTATTGATCAAATCAACTCATTCATCGCGGCGACCGAAGAGCGGGCAAGCATCACAGTTGGGGAGTTTACGTCGGGATGCAAGACGATGGACTATCGTGCGAGTCTTCAAACGTTCGTCGACGGCGTCAATGATTTTGATGAGGACGTAAGACAACTTCGTACCAAGCTTGAGGAGGCCACCCGCCAAATTGACGCCTGTACAACCCACATTGAACAACTAGTGACTGCTCAGACGGCTCTTGAGAACGCATTGCAGGTTTCGCATGGCAAAGAGGCGGCGATTGCTGAACAACTTCGCGCGGCTCACGCGGAGCGAGATACTGCAATCACACACTTGACCAATATCACCAATGAGGTCGATGCGCGGAGAATTGACGAAGAAACTCATCGACGACAAGTAGAAGAAGCACGTCGCAAACGGGCTGAAGATGGGGTGCGAGGTGGAATAGATCGTTAACGTATCGTACAGAAATCAATCGATCACTTCGCAATGTATAAGGAAATTTCTATGAAAGCCGTTTCGTACATTAGCACGCTCTCTTTCCTTGTCGTATCGGTAGGTCTTGCCGGTGAGACCAAAACAGCGACCGATAATCTACGAAAAGCAAGTGAAGCCACGCACATTAGTAAGTCTTCCCTAAAAGTGCTTTCCAACTCGGCATTTGCGGCTTCATTCCTGACAAAAAAAGGCAACTTGAGGGACTTCGCCAATTTCGCGAGCGATCTGGAGAAGCACGCTGCAACTCTAGACCGTCAATCCACCCGACTGCTAAAGCTCGCAGACGATGCGCGCACCGAGAGTTTCGAAGAAGATGAAAGTCTATCCGAGTTGGCAAAACTACTAAAGCTCGAAACACCAACCGAGTATCTCGCCAAACTACGTCAAGAGATCAGTGAGCTTCCAATCGGAATCGTAAGTGACGAGACAAAGGACGAATATAAAGTTACGGTCGAGATACTCATTGATACACCTCGTAAAGCCGAACAACGTTTCACGGCCTATGCTAAGGCGATTAAAAAGAACTCCGAATTCCTGCAAGCCATGGCGGGACAACTGGACAACTATCAGAAAATAGCAACGAATAGCGGGAAGTACTATTCAAAGCTTTCCGCCAACATCGCAGAACTCGCTCCGTTCAGTGGGCCGTTTTTTCGAAATACACTGAGCCAAATCTATATTGACATAGACGTTTTAGCTTTTTCCTATTCAAGCCTTGCCGCCGAATTGGCACAAAAGTCCAAGGAATCGAAGTTGGCTGAATCTGTCGAACGCCAGCGTTACGATAATCTTCGAAATACTCTTAAGATCGTATTCAAAATTGATATCGAATAGCAATGAATACATGGGTCTCGGATCGGCGTGCTTACAGACAAATGTTTTTCTACTATGTCGAAAACTTGCCACACTTGTTTTTGACAATTCCATTCTCTGCATCTTTTTAGATTGCTGGAAGCGAAAGCGAACATTGAACTTGCGAAGTAACAGGAACCACGATGACAACTACAAATGAAGAGAGGAACCGGGACGGCCTCGCAGGGCTTTTCATGGAGGTTTGGTGCGTATTGGTCCCGACTTTCACCGAACATGTTGCGTGCGGACTATTAACGATTCCGCTTTTGCTCCTATCTGGATTCGGCGGCTTAATTATTGGCGATAACATT
>JAHEAM010000244.1:4937-6121 GCA_024642765.1 Planctomycetaceae bacterium | reverse complement strand
ACGTAACGAACCGTGAGCCTTGCGTTTTGGTCCGCGATCTTTTGAATCACCGGGCACTGTTTCGCACAATCACCGCACCAAGCCCCCGCCATTACCAGAATCGGCATCGGCCGCGAGAAAGACTGTATCAATTGCAACTGAGATTCTGAAAAGTAAACCGCATCGTAAATCGTTTGCCATTTCTGTTGATCCGATGGGGAACCCATTTTTGAAATAAAATCCTGGTAACCCGCACCCATCGACTCAAAAATCCCACGAAAATCAAACGGCATGATCAGCACTCAAAATAGTCAGCAAAAATTCAACTGGTCTCATTAGAACCTGAGGCAAGCAATATCGCCAGACCTGCGCCCATTCACAAATCATTGGTACGTGGACCAGTCAATCGTTTCACTATTCTTTATCGCGCAAATCTTTTTTACGGGCTGAGTTCAATGACTTGGACAGCAGAATCATATCGTGCGGAGTTTTCTGCGGTTGGGTAGCGCGCGCTGATTTGACTCCGGCAGCGATCATCCCTCGGCGGTTCGATGCCGCAAAAAAACAAATGAGCCCGAAGCATTAGACCTAGAATCCGATCACATCAATTAAAAATTTGCGGTGCCCCGACGCGACGGTGAATTGCGTTGCAAATGTCGGGGGACAGTCGCAGACCGAAGGCTAGGTCGCCCAAGTATTTTGCTTCTGTCTGTGTATCGAGCTGTTGCATACCGACTAGCGACATCGTGTAGACCTGTTGTTCCATACCCATTGGCACCGACCAGACAAAGTCTTTAACGTCAACATTTTGAGCAAATTCGTTTTGTAGGAATTGGATCGTCTCTGGCGAAGTATCACCAATCTGTTCGAAAATCGTTTGTTGTTCTTGCTGAGTAACCTTACCGTCCGCCTTGGACGCATGAATCATCGCGCGAATCAAGATCACCGCTTGTTCGTTTTCACATTGAGGTTTGGCGCGAGTTGCATTGGGCAATTCAGCTTGGGTTGTTGGAGCCCTTCCTTGTCCTTGACTCTGCTGTCCCCATTGGGTGTTTTGATTGGGCGTTGTTTTTGTGTAACCTTGACTGGACCGAATTTCTGAATTTTGCGAGCGCTTATGAGCAACGTTGAGCAGATCTTCTAATTCCCTAGCACTGCGCTCGATATCGGCAGGACCGTGAATCACAATATCGTCGCGAGTTCGT
>JAHEAM010000244.1:0-4927 GCA_024642765.1 Planctomycetaceae bacterium | reverse complement strand
GCTGATGTTGTTGGGGTAGTTGCGGACGACTACCTCCACCCAGAATGTCCTTTAAGATTTTAGTTCCGAGTCCTCCACTGCTCGACGATGATTTTTGTCCTAACAAACTTCCCAAAATCTCGATCGCATCCATTTTTGTATTTCTCCGATTTATCCCAAAAGCTTAGCTGGAGATCTGCTTGCAACAACGATGCTAGCGTGCCAACCCCTTTTGGATTTGCCAATTGAATACGAGGCATTATCTGCCGTCCGCTGCTCTGGGCAAGCAGTCCAATTCAGTTCGCTCCTTAAGTAACCGTAATAGTTTGTGGTCTGGCCTAGGGAAAATAAAGTGTTTTTGTTAAATAAGACGCCATATCAAACGCGTAGAACACTGAGTGAATCGCGTATGACACCCAAACATGTGGCAAGCGTTTTGCCACCCCTAAATTTGTAGTTACAGTCAAAAGCAAGTCGAATTCAGCATGGATGCTAATCGAAAGATACTTCGCGAGGCCAAATACGGCTTGATTGCGTTTTTGATATTGTTTTCCATCTTCAGCTACTTCGCCTACGACCGCTTATTCAAAAAATGGTCTTCCGTTTCAGATGAATTTGCTGCGGTTCCGGAAGCGATTCAAATCCCTCCGGAACAGCTTGCTTACGTGCGACATCCCGACTTCACGCTGCCGGAACGAAATCTCAACCGGTGGCCTGAGCAATCGCTGCCCGAAGGAATCGCAGTGCAATCCCCGGTCACGCCCCAAACGAACAAAGAGACGGCAAAAAGTACTTCCTTCGATCGACAAAAGAACAGTTTAACATTCACGTCATCTCCCAAACCTGACAATTCGATTCCAGGCGATACGAAGAATTCTTTAGTCGCTGACACGGAGGATAGTACCAATTCGCCCCCCGACTTCGACAGCGAGGGACCTTCGCGATTTCAACAGCGAATAACGCCATCTGAGAATAGTTTGCCAGCTCCTGAAGATGACAAGTTCGCGGAAAATCTGCTGCCCGAATTGCCAGAATCGAAGTCATCTGTACAAGTCGATGATAACATCGAAAAGGCTTCGCTCTCCGAGCCATCTGCAATCAACGAACGGGCACTACCAAACGAAACGTTTCTCTCGAACGTTGCCTCCGAGTTCGAAAGCGAGATTGCAAGCACAAACAACAATTTGCGGCCTAGTTCCGATTCAGCTGATTTCAAACGCGAACCATTCTCCCTGAAACCTTCTGTTGCTTCCGAAACCTCAGCGCCAAAACACCGGACAGATTTCGAGCCAGTCACCACCAGTTCAGTCAAACCAAACGATTCCACGGAGAACCAACAGCACACCGTAAAAAATCCTTCTGCAGGGCGGTCGGTTGAACCGGTCGAAACCAAAACGACAGAATTACATGAGGTTCCCTACACAACACTAAACGCTGAAACACTTTGGAATATTTCCCAACGATGTTATGGCGATGGGCGATACTTTCGAGCTTTGTTCGAGCACAATGCTGCAATGCTCGCCGGTAAGGAACTTGTTCCTGCGGGCACTCAAATCAGTTGTCCACCACGTGCCGAGTTGGTGTTGCGTTACAAAGAATTGATTCCATTAGATTTGTTGCAATCCAACCAGTCCGCCGGAATCGCTTCTGAATCAAATACAATCGCATCTCGAGCTGAGTATACCGTTGTCGAGGGTGATACCCTGTTTTCGATCGCACGTGAAAGACTAGGACAAGCCTCGCGGTATGTCGAAATCTGGAACCTCAATCAATCGCGTCTTGGACAAGGCATGGATCACTTGAAGCCGTTGTCGGTTGGCATGAAATTGACGCTGCCGGAATAATCGTTAGATCTTGAGGCCTTGCGCTAACCACCTGAGATTCCCGCGGCAACTTACTTTTTTAGTTGCTTGACGGTCGAATTCCTGCAGTCTCTGATTTACAATAGGTGCCAGACATTCGGCACCTTCGAATATAGTTCCTTTTTCGGGCCTAGCTTATCGAAGCCTTGTGCCGTGCTGTATCGAGCTACGTGAATTTTTGAGCAGCTCAGCTAAATGCACTTACCAAGAAGCCATTTCGATAATGAACAACGAGACAAAGACACCGGATCATCAACACGTATTCGAATTCATTCGCAAGATTCGCGAACGAGTCGCCACGGTTGTTGTTGGACAGAATGATGTCGTCGAACGAACACTGATTTCGCTTTTCACAGGTGGTCACCTATTGCTGCAAGGCGTGCCGGGCCTTGCCAAAACACTTTTGGTTTCAGTGATCTCAAAAACCATCGATCTGCAGTTTTCGCGAGTGCAGTTCACGATCGACTTGTTGCCCTCGGATATTTTGGGTTCCGAAATTCTGGACCAACGCAACAACGAATTTCGCATTCACAAAGGTCCAATCTTCACAAACCTTCTGCTGGCTGACGAAATAAATCGTGCGGCGCCGAAGGTCCAAGGTGCGTTGCTCGAAGCAATGCAAGAGCGCAAGGTCACGATTGGTAATGAAACGTTCAAGCTCCCCGCTCCCTTCCTGGTAATTGCAACACAAAACCCGATCGAACAAGGCGGAACGTTTGAATTGCCCGAGGCCCAACTCGACCGCTTCATGCTCTGCCATCGCCTCAATTATCCAACTCCAGCGGAAGAACGCGAGGTGCTCAGACGAAACGCTGCTCTCGGCATTCGTCGCGAAGACAAAGGCGCGGTGGCGCGAACCGAATTTGACGTCTTGGAAAAAGAACCTGTGGGCCACTCCGAAGATTTGATCTCCGCAATGCAAGCCGTTCAAGAAATTCACGTGAGCGATGTTTTCACTGATCACGTTGTCGAATTGGTCAATCGAACTCGAAAACACCCTGCACTTGAAATCGGTTGCAGTCCACGTGCGGGCATCTCGCTTATCAAGGCGTCTCGAGCGCGTGCTCTCGTGAATGGTCGCAGCTACGTTGTGCCCGAAGACATGTACGCATTGGCCGAGGATGTGATACTGCACCGAATTCGATTGAATTATGAAGCATTGGCTGATGGACTGACTGGACCGATGGTCCTACAAGAAATCTTGTTGCAGATGGGACTGACACCCTCGCTCGTGGGCAACAATGGTCAACTGGCAAAATCCGGGCGATAGGTTTTCGTAATTGCAACCTGACTCTCACTATTACATTTTTTTTGTTGGCTACTAAATTCATGGGACGTCCATCGAACCCTGACGGCGAGTATTTACTTGAGTCAATCGACACGCTCAACGCACGCCAATTCGCCATTGCCATTCGCCGATTGGCCGACAGTTTGGCTTACGGAACAGATGCATCGCCGTTCATGGGGTCGGGTACCGAATATGCGCAGTCGCGAATCTATCAACCGGGTGACCCCGTAAAAGCGATCGACTGGAGAATCACCGCCCGAACTCGGCGGTTCTTTGTGAAGGAATACGAGACACCAAAACGGATGCCTTGTTATTTGTTGATTGACACGTCGGCATCAATGACGTTGGGTTCTGTCCGTCCAACAAAATATGCGTTGGCCGTCCAAGTCGCTGGTGGACTCGCTCTCGCTTGCCTTGATCGAATCAGCCCTGTTGCCGTCTTGGGTGTTGGCGAACGCGAATTGCGTTTTACTCCCAGCCTCTCGCGAGGAAAAATCTTGCAATGGATGCATGACCTCCGACGATTCCGCGTTGACGAATCAACAACGCTTTCCGATCGTTTACGTGAACTCGGTCCAATGCTCAAAAATCGTGCCTTGTTGATTGTTTTATCCGACTTACACCAACCGGAGGCGATCGCACCGCTCAAACGTTTTGCACAACAACACGATGTCGTCGCAATCCAATTGCTGGACCCGCTCGAAAAGGGCTTTCGCGGCGCAGGATTCGTACAAAGTACCGAAGCCGAAACGGGCAAACGATTTGTAACTCGAGGCCGAAACGTGGGTGGCGATCAAGAGGCCTTGGTCGCTGAACTCAAAAGAGCACGTGTTGATCATTTGGTATTGCCGGTCAATGAAAGCCCTTTGAATCGAATGCGACATTTCTTTCGTTCGCGTGGGTTACTGGGAAAAGGAGCGCGTTAGTGAACATTAACAATTCCGTTCGCCAAATCGTTTCGGCCTTGTTTGTCTTGGGTCTGTGCGGATGCGCAGCGGTCAATCATGCCACAGCACGAGCGACCCAGGTTCAACCACCGCAACAAACGCCAACAACAACCGCGCAGTCACATTCAGCGCTCGTTGGTATTGCCGGCGAGATTTATGGTGTGATCATTTCAGGAACTCCTCTCCAAACAAAACCAAACATCGATGACTTAGCTCCCATCGTCGTTCGAATCATGGATGTATATCCACATGGCGATGCCTGGCGATACGATATTGAATTCATCGGCTTCGCACCGGGCGATTACCAGTTGGCAAATTTCCTTGAGCGCGAGGATGGCAGCGAATTGGGGTCGGTGCCTGATGTTACGATGTCAGTACGAACCGAATTGCCTCCCGGACAAATCCTTCCGCATGAATTGGGGGTTCTGAATTTGCCTCCAGTCGGAGGCTACAACAGATTGGCGGTTGCGGCGAGCGTCCTTTGGTTCTTGACGCTGGGCTATTTGATTTTTGGCATGAAGAAAAAACGCTCCCTCTCGGTTGCAGAACAAGAACATGACGATTTCGCAACCTACTTGCGCAAGCGATTGCAAGCCGCACGGAGTGGGACATTGTCGCACGAAGAGTACGCCGAATTGGAACGAATGCTTATCTCATATTGGCGACGCAAGTTGGGCCTGGAAGACCGTGGGATGGCTGAATCATTGCGTGAACTCAAACAACATTCCGACGCAGGTCCGCTGTTTCTCGAACTGGAACGTGCGATCCACGCGCCAGGAGCACTCCAAGATGTTGATTTCGAAGCCCTACTTTTGCCCTATGAAAATGTATCGCTCGACGAAATCTCGCAC
>JAHEAM010000243.1:1212-6128 GCA_024642765.1 Planctomycetaceae bacterium | reverse complement strand
ATCATGATCCTGTTGTTATCGTACGATGAAGTCATTGCGAAACAACTCGCAAAGAGATCTTGGGCGGTCGACTTCTTCGACTTGAATGCTGACAACGAAGATGACTTGAATTTTTCGATCGACCTGGTTCGATCAATCCAGTTACTTGCCAACGAAATCCTAGTTGATGGCAAGGCCGCGATGAAGCGAAGACTGGAATTCTCGCTCAAGCGACCCTTGAGCGATCAAGAATTTGAGAGTTTGTTCGTGGGCCTGGACGAAATTACCGTCAAAAATTTCGCAATCGCTATCGTTGGCAGCGCAACCACTCGCAGGGAGCAACGTCCACTCGACGAATTTACCGGTGCGACAGCGCTCCTGGCAATGAAATTTGACGACGAACTTTTGGCGCCAAATCCACTGACTCCGTTGATGGGCAAGAGACAACCGAAACCTTCAGTAAAAAAATCCGCAGGGAAACCACAGGATGCGGCAACGCCTAATGACGTGCCCAATAGGCCCCCAGTCTCTGTCATTCAATTCCCAACTGCAAACACTGTTGGAGAATTACTTTTGGACAATCCGCTTGAAGGTAAGCTGGTGAGATCGACACAATCTGAAATCGCAGTACAACCGAGAGATTCGCAAGACTCCGTGGATCGCGACCAATCTGATCAAACCCAACTTGAGAACGGTAATTGGACTTCGTCAGCTTCGGTGGCCGATGAATACACTATGGGCGATACTGATCGCCACAAAAGGGACTCGGTCGAAAACCTGGACAGTGCACGCGTCAACCAGAACGCGGATCCAAAACGAATTTTAGCCTATCAAGCTGAACGACTGCCAGCGACAGAGTCCTTTCTTCAATCTATTTTGGATCGTGATCTTCTATCACGAATGAGCGTTGTCCCAACCGGCCACTGGAATTTCAACGCCGGAAGTCTATCGATTGACTATTTGCCAAGCGGACACGCTGATGCAGTCAGTAAGGCTTGGATCGATCTCATGGCTGCCAATGAAATTGCAACGGAAAGTAATTCGCCCTGGACTCCGATGCAGACCGATTGGATGAGAGAAGAATCAACGACACAATGTGTTAGGTGTCACCAAACGGCAATTAACAACCCCGTCGTTTCATGGCGATCGTCGCGCAGCGAACTCCCCGTCGCCTTTTTTGAAAAGTTTTCACATCGACCGCACTTGTTACTGCAGGAATGCACGACTTGTCATGAAGTCGATTCAATGCGTAGCATGACTTCTTTGGATTCCGGGAGTGACTTTCAACCCATCACAAAAACGAATTGTGCGACTTGTCACCGCGAAGGCCAATCGAACAACCGCTGCACGCACTGCCATCAGTATCACCAAACTCAGCGCTCGTCGAATTTGATCAAAAACACAGGTCGCAATTTGGTGGAGTGAGCTGCCACGTGCCATTGATGCCGCGGTCGAGTTGTTTTGGTAATGCGTAGGTCGGAGTGACCTTTTACGACGCGAGTAGGGACTTGTTTTAGACGCGGCTACTTATCTGAAATACATTTCCTTCCGGAGCAAAGCCATCGCACAACGCAATGTCTTTCCAAGTGCTCGTATTTTTTATGAGAACACCATACTGAAGAAGCGATGAACGATCTGCTTCTACATCATCCGAATAAAAGACGAACTTCACGAATGAGTCCTCGCGTGGTTCTTTCGAGTCATCGGCATACTCGGCAGGGATTTGATGAATACAAAAGTTGTGAGCCTCCAGCATCAAGAACTACGAATCCTGATTCCGAATCGTCAATGATCGGCAAACCGAGAACTTTCGAATAGAAGTCGCTCATCGAGTTCATGTCACCAACAAACAAAATGATACGACTCAGTCTTTTCAACGGCATCGCAAGGTCGTCCTTTCAAGTTGATTTAATTCGTGCGAAACTCGCAATTTCGCAGCGACAATACCGCGTGGCCGATCGTTCGGGAACGAGCACGCCAACCAAGCTTGGAGTGTTGGGCTCAATTTCTTAGGGCCAGTTTTAAGCGATTACTATGGAAACTTCGGATGCCGTTTTTCAATAAAGGCCGAGATGCCCTCGCGGGCTGCCTCAGTGGTTCGTGCTGCCGCTAGATTCGCCGATGCAATCGACAGTTGTGTAAAGAGATTCTCGCCGAGGGATTCGTTGATGAAATGTTTTGTCATCTTTTGAGCCAAAGCTGATCCGCGACTGATTTCACCGACAATTTCGTTTGCCCGCGCCCAAACCACATCGGGTTGAACCATGTCGTGGATGAGGCCCCAGATACTCGCTTGCTCGGCTGAAATGGGCGAGGAGGTGAAAAGCAAATAGCTGGCCACACCAACTCCGCCTCGAAATGCCAAGAGGGTTGCAGCCAAATTGTTGCTCAGGCCACGCAACGATTCCGGAAACCAGAACCGACACTCAGCGTGACAAACCACCAAGTCCGCCGCTAATGCCAAGACGCCTCCAAGTCCAATTGCGTCGCCGTTTAACGCTGCAATGATTGGTTTGGGGCAACGCAGCATCGTTTCGATTAACGATTGAATAGCCTCTGCGTCTTGCCGCCAACTTTCCAGTACATCCGTTTGGGACGCGGCGTCCTCGATTTCTTTGAGGTCACTGCCGGCACTGAACGTCGTGCCGGTACCTGTCAGAATGATCCCGCGAACGAGGCGTTCATTTTGGAAATCTTCGATTGCTTCCTGAATGGATACGATCATATCCCGCGCGATCGCATTGTGTTGTTCCGGACGACTGAGAACTATCGTTCCCGACGGTAATGCCTTGTGTACTTCGATTCGTTTTGACATGGCGATCATGTTCAGTGTGGTGATTCACGAATGTTATAACGATTTGATTTGGGATTTCATTTGCAAAAGTTGAGAACCTGATTGTACGCAGTGGTACGACCTGGGTTCCCGCCTTCGTGGGAATGATTGAATTGTAGCAATGACCGCAAAATAATTTACGGCAAACTCGTTTAGGCCTTTTCAAATGCTGCATCAAATGCACGACCGCTCGGCGAAAAGTCTAATCGCCGTGTCATCTCACATGCCTCTCGTGCTCCAAATTCGCGATCCATCCCCGAGTCCTCCCATTCGATCGAAAGTGGACCTGAATATTGAATGTCGTTCAACGCGCGGATAATTTCTTCGAAATTCACGCCGCCACGGCCAGGAGAACGGAAGTCCCAACCGCGACGTGGGTCACCGAAGTTCAAATGGCTTGCCAGAATGCCGCTTCGCCCATCAAGTTTT
The DNA here is from genome assembly GCA_024642765.1 of Planctomycetaceae bacterium. Taxonomy (GTDB): domain Bacteria; phylum Planctomycetota; class Planctomycetia; order Pirellulales; family Pirellulaceae; genus BJ22. The sequence continues at coordinate 2,887 of JAHEAM010000243.1, read as the reverse complement.
TGAATCGCATCTTTGATGTGCACGTGGAAGATACGATCAGGGAAATAACGAATGAATTGCACGGGATCAACACCTTGCCACAACAAATGGCTGGGGTCAAAGTTAAATCCGAACTCGGGGCGATGATTCACGGCCTCAAGTGCTCGCTCTGCTGTGTAAATGTCAAACGCGATTTCCGTCGGATGAACCTCGAGCGCGAATCGAACGCCCATCTCGCGAAACACATCTAAAATTGGGTTCCAGCGATCGGCAAATTGCTTGAAGCCGTCATTGATCATCGATTCAGGAACTGGCGGAAATGAATAGTTCAGGTGCCAAATGCTTGAACCCGTGAAGCCGTTGACGACGTTTACGCCAAAACGTTCGGCGGCTCGGGCCGTTTGTTTCATTTCTTCGATTGCTCGCTCATTGACACCGGCTGGATTTCCATCGCCCCAAATGTAATCGGGCAAGATGGATTTGTGACGAATGTCAATCGTGTCACAGACAGCTTGGCCCACCAAGTGCGCCGAGATTGCGTGACAGGCCAACCCCATTTCGTTCAGGAAGTGTCGTTTTTGAGAACAGTAATCGTCGCTGGTCATGGCGCGATGAACCTCGAAATGGTCACCCCAACAGGCCAATTCTAGGCCATCAAAACCAAATGATTTGGCCTTCTCGGCCATCGTCTTTAACGGCAAATCCGCCCACTGGTCCGTGAACAAAGTAATCAAACGACCCATAACTCAAATCCTCATTCAATAAAGTCAAACCGCAATTTCAAAAATCATTGGTGGAAAACAAAGTACCGGAATCGACAGCGATGCCAACCCCAGCACCCACCGAAACCATCCGATAGGCACATCGTCGTCGCGCGTTGGCGGATGTTCCGTCCCGATAAACAACAATAAAGAAACCATTACGATCAAAACAAAGTGTTGGAAATAGACCATAAACGCGATCGCCAAAATGATAATCAGTTTTGCGACAGGATACGCGCGTCGACCAAATAAAGTGTACATCACGTGCCCGCCATCGAGTTGTCCCACAGGCATCATATTCAATCCGGTTATCAAAAACCCCACCCAAGCCGCGGCAAAAAAAGGATTCAATTGGTTCAACCAAACGGTACTTGATTCGTAACCCTCGATTCCGAACCAGCGAATCATCCAATCCAATGCCAATGGCATCTTGAAACCCAAACCGCCCCCACCTGGTTGCGTCAAATCCAAACTTGCGACACCGATAAAGGCGATTGGAATGGCGACCACCAACCCCGCGAGAGGACCAGCGATACCGATGTCGAAAATTTGTTTACGGTCGGCATGCTCGCCTAGCATTCCAATCACCGCACCGAGCGTTCCAATCGCATTGAGCGGAAAGGGAATAAAGATCGGAGCGGTTGCCGGAATACGATAAATGACCGTTGCAAAAAAGTGGCCGAACTCGTGGAGCACTAAAATCGCCAACACGCAAAGCATATACAGCAAGCCATCAAACCAGTGCGCCAACACCGCGCGGCGAATTGACATCAAACTGCCGCTTTCAAACGCTGCGATAATCGTTTCGAGCGGTTGCCAATTTGTAAGCCCAACCCAAAATGTCGACAGGCATGTCAATAAGAACAGAATGGTCGGCCAGTAATATCGTCGTTGCTCGCTACTTTGCATGGATCCGCCAAAATATAAGGCGTTCT
>JAHEAM010000243.1:0-1202 GCA_024642765.1 Planctomycetaceae bacterium | reverse complement strand
TTTCAAGTTGTCTGATTCGAATTAATGTGAGCCACCAAGATAGCATATTTCGCAATTAATGTGCGGCGGCATTGGTAACGGATACTATCGTGACGAAGGTCCATTTCATCGTCGATGGTAGCGCAGGTATCCTGCTCGAAACGAATCGTTAGCTTTCAACATTTAGCGTGAGTCTGTTGCTTTTCCAACTACCTGGACGCCAGCAAGATCGGATTATTCCGATTAGGCTGGTTCGGCGGTGTAATTCGCGGGCTTGCCGTTGCGAACTTTGCGCTTTGGGTTATGCTGAATTCTACTTACTTGAGGAAATGGCCTGTTCGTGTAGGCACCATGCTGACTCGAGGTGGGCTCCTTGCCGCGTACCTAAAGTTCTATTTCGTTTTGACTTCTCGATTTGGAGTGCTTGGCTTAATGACCGCACGACCTACACAAAAGCCGTTGACCATATTCGATATTTTGGTTGCCATTTATCGGTACAAGTGGCGCGCCATGTTTGTCACTCTTGTCGTGTTGACGCTATCGATTGCCGTTATTTTGTTGTTGCCGCGGAAGTACGAATCTGAGGCACAAATGTTTGTGCGGTTGGGACGCAGCAGCGCGGGTATGGACCCCGCCGCAGTGGGTTCGATGATATCAATCCAAGAATCACGGGAGACTGAGATGACGTCGATTATGGACATGCTCCAGAGTCGAGGACTAGCTGACGAAATTGTCGACGCGGTTGGCGAAGATCGCATTTTACAAAAAACTGCTTGGGCTGAAGTTAAAATTGAAGAATTGATGGACTTCATCGGAAACAAGATGGAGAGCTTTTTGCCTAGCGATACGGAAAACTCTGTGGACGGCGCGGGTGTTTCAGAACATAAGGAATTGGCGGTTGGCGAATTGATGAGTAACCTAAAGATTTCGTCGCCCAGAAAGTCTACGACGTTGTCTGTGGTCTACCGCGCGCGTGATCCAGCTTTGGCGTTCGAAGTCGTCCAAACGCTAATCGACAAATACCAACAAATGCATGTGAAGTCGACTTCATCGCGCGGCGCGGTCGATTTCTTTTCGGCAGAATTTTCGAAACATGACAAGGAACTGAAAGAAGCCGAAGAAGCGCTCCGTGTTGTGAAGAACGAAGCGAGTATGTTGACACTCGGTGGCAAACAATCGTCGTTGCAACAAGAACAAGATGCAATCAAACAAATGCTCTTGCA
>JAHEAM010000242.1:407-6145 GCA_024642765.1 Planctomycetaceae bacterium | reverse complement strand
TCAAGACGAACAGATTGCCTTGTTGATCGAAGGCGATCGGCAACGAGATCTTCCCGCTGAAAAACGCAATCAAGTGCCCTATCGCTCGACCGCAGACAACCTGGATGCTCTCGTCTTTCTGACTTTGGTCGAATCGGGTGTAGCCGAAAAACGAATGGCTGATTACTTGTATCGCGATCGCCAACACTTGTCGCTTTACGGCATGGGACTGGTTGGTCTAGCTTTCGATATCAACGATGATAGCGAACGCCGAGATATGTTGATCAAAAACATCGATCAGTTCGTAATATATGACGCTGAGAACCAATCGGCTTATATCGATCTGCCCAATCAAAACTACTGGTGGTATTGGTACGGCGACTCGATCGAGGCAAACGCAATTTTCCTAAAGCTGATGTCAAAAACGAAGCCCAATGACCCGGTGACTTCGGGGCTCGTAAAGTACTTGCTCAACAATCGACGTCATGGTACCTATTGGAATAGCACTCGCGACACGGCTCTGTGCGTCGAAGCATTCTCTGACTACATGCAAGCCAGTGGCGAAGACAATCCCGAAATGACTGTCGAGGTATTGATCGATGGGAAGCTTAAACAAAGTGTCGAAATCACTCCAGCGGTATTGTTTCAATTCAATAATCGATTCGTATTGGAAGGCGACGAATTGACCGATGGCGAACACGTTGTCGAGATTCGACGCGTCGGCAAAGGCAACTTATACACAAATGCTTATCTCACAAATTTCACTCTCGAAGACAACATCACAGCCGCTGGACTGGAAATTAAGGTGCAACGCGCGTTCTATCGGCTTGCTCAAGTCAAAGATGCAGCGGCCCAAGTTTCTGGCAGCAGTGGACAAGTAGTTGATCAAAAAGTCGAGAAATACAAACGTGTTCCATTAAAAAGTTGGGATGAAGTCAAGAGCGGCGACTTGATCGAAATTGAGTTGGAGATTGATTCGAAAAACGATTACGAATACGTGATTTTCGAAGACATGAAAGCTGCAGGTTGTGAGCCGATAGAGCTTCGCAGCGGCTATGTTCCTGGCAGCCTGAATGCCTTCGTCGAATTCCGCGATCAACGTGTCGCATTCTTTACAAGGCAGCTGGTTCGCGGCAAGCATAGCTTTAGCTACCGAATGCGTGCCGAAACTCCCGGCCAATTTAGTGCCTTGCCAACAAAGGCCTGGGCAATGTACGCTCCAGAGCTCAAGGCAAATTCAGACGAAATGAAACTGAAGATTATGGATCGAGACGATTTGAACTGACAAGTTCGTGGTGACAGGCAATTGGTCTATTCGAGGCATGGTCTAGGCTCCATGCGGATGGCAGTCTTTTGGCTTTTTGAGCGAGTAGTCATGTGGCTGCTCGCTCTGCTGAGAAAAGCCGCCGAAAACACCACGCATTGCCAGTCCATTAGCAAGAAATTGAACCGAATGTTCCCTCCACGTCACACTGCGGCTAGGATGTAGTGGAGTAGTCAGGGTACATGAGGTGAATTTTGCGGAACGAATAACGATGAGATTTCTTGCTGATTATCTTCGATGGGTGTCTGCAATTTGTGTTCTTGCCGGATGCGGTTTGGTGGGGCGAGCGGGCTTGGCGGATGATACACCGAATGATTCGCGGCCTAATATTATTGTTATCCTATCGGACGATATGGGTTATTCGGATATTGGGTGTTACGGCGGCGAAATTAAGACGCCGAACTTGGACCGCATGGCCGCCAATGGCCTACGTTTTACCCAGTTCTACAATACTGGCCGTTGTTGTCCGACTCGGGCAAGTTTGCTGACCGGCCTTTATCCTCATCAGGCCGGAGTTGGTTGGATGGTTGAGGACGAGGGTGTGCCTGGCTATCGCGGCGAAATGAACCGCAACTCGGTTACGATCGCTGAAGTATTGCGGGCCGCAGGGTACGGCACGTACCAAGTCGGTAAATGGCACGTCACGCAAAAGGTAAATCCGCAAGCGGAGGATGAAAAATTCAACTGGCCATTGCAACGCGGCTTCGACCATTGCTACGGATTGATCAATGGGGCAAGCAGCATGTGGGACCCGAACTCGCTTATTCGCGATAACCAATTGATCACTTGTCGAAACGATACCGCCTACCAACCGTCGCAGCCCTACCACGTTACCGATGCCTTTGCGGACAACGCATGTTCATTTGTCGCTCAACATGATTTCGACACCAAACCAATGTTCATGTACGTCGCATTCACAGCCGCACACTGGCCGCTGCACGCGCGCCCGGAAACAATCGCAAAATACGACGGCGTCTACGACAACGGCTATGAAGCGATTCGGCAAAGTCGTCTAGTTCGCATGAAGGAGCTGGGCGTTATTTCTCAGGCGACAACCATAACCAATCGTTCGGGAGATTGGGACAAAGTGCCAGATAAGGTGTGGGAGGCAGCGTGTATGGAAGTTTATGCAGCAATGATCGACCAAATGGATTCAGGCATCGGGCGGCTGGTACAACAGCTGGAGGAGCGAGGCCAGTTGGACAATACGATTATTTTGTTCATGCAAGATAACGGTGGTTGCCAGGAAGGCGCAGGACGCGACCCGAACCCCAAAAATGTTTCGGACGTTGTCGACGCTGCAAAATTCAAGACAATACCCGATGATGTTCTTCATTACTTCACCAGCCGCCCCAACCAAACTCGCGACGGACGACCTGTCAAAAGTGGGCATGTGATGCCTGGCCCAGCTGACACGTTCTTGGGTTACGGGCAGAATTGGGCAAACGTTTCGAATACGCCTCTTCGAGAGTACAAACACTTTGTGCATGAGGGCGGAATTTCGACCCCCTTGGTCGTTCAATGGCCAAAAGGTATTGCGGCAAAAAATGAATTGCGGCACGAGCCCAGTCACTTGATTGATATCATGGCGACTTGTATCGATCTCGCCGACGCAAGCTATCCAACGGAATTCAAGGGTAACAAAATAATACCGATGGAAGGTACAAGCTTGCACGCTGCATTTGAAAACAAAACCCTTGAGCGAGAGACACTCTTCTGGGAGCACGAGGGAAACCGCGCGATCCGAATGGGAAATTGGAAGCTCGTAGCGAAGGGCAAGATGAAGGATCGCGAGCTACCCGTTAAATGGGAGCTGTACGACATCGCTATCGATCGAAATGAAAACAACGATCTTTCTCGCGACAATCCTGAGTTAGTATTGAAAATGTCTGAGATGTGGGACGCCTGCGCGCACCGGACTTCTGTTTACCCCTGTCCGAAGCCCGTAGAGTCAGGGAAATAAATCCCAAACGCAATTGGCGTGAATCGAAAGCAGGAACGTTCCTTGCTAGGGAACACCAGACTGTGTTGGAATAAAGAATAAATCGTGCGCTCAGTTTCGACAGAACTATTGTTCCGCCTGTCTGCCCATCAATTAATGCTTCGAGTCATCTTTACGGCGAGACAAGCCCGCTCGATCCAACAGCGACGTTCCAAACATGGCATCAAGATATTCGTCTTGCGGAGGCGTTCCGTAAGCGCCCAAAGCCGTTGGGTCATAAGCGACCTCAAAATCATTCTTTGCAATCGAGAGAATTGAACCTGGGTCGCAGCGACGTCTGACGCCAGGTAGGACTTTCTTCTTGTCGAGTTTCACACCATTTTTTGATTTCAAATCACGCACAAACCAATAGCCCTCTTCAATTTCGAGTAGACAATGGTGTCCGGAAACGTTTGCAAGGTTCAAAATAATATCGCATCCATCGCGTCGCCCCAAACGCAAGCGTTTCTTGAGCAATGGGATAGGGTCGCCACCGCCGACTGGTACTAATTCACCGAACATGTTCAAATCCAAAATTGGGGCAAGACAAAAAAGTCAAATGACAGGTACAAGATGACATTTAAAATGGACTCTTTTGCAATCAATCTTCAAGGCGTTATTTTCATCATGGCGTCCTTTTCATAGCGAGTGCATTCACTGAGAATGCAGCCACTCAAAAAAGGCTACTGAGGCCTCAAATTCAGAGACTCAAATTCGCAAATATTCCGTTATATTGGTGATCGGAAATACGACAACCAACTCTCAAATCTATTCACATTTCATCGATTAGTCAACAAAATGTCCGCGCATCCTCAGGCTTCGTCCCAATATCCACCTGTTTTCGACTGGCGATCGGCTGGGCTGCGTTATTACAGTTACCGATACTTCCTGAAGAATCGTTACGGTCATCGCGTCCAGCGCGTTAGCATCGACGCAGGATTTACCTGCCCAAATGTCGATGGCACTGTGGCTTTTGGTGGTTGCACGTTTTGCGATAATCGCAGCTTTAGCCCGAGTCGGCGACAACCAAAGTTCACGATTACCGAACAAATCAATGATGGAATTAATCGTCTAAAACGGCGCTACAAATGCGAGCATTTTACCGCCTATTTTCAGCCGGCAACCAACACGTATGCTCCGGTTGAAAAACTCCGGCAAATGTATGACGAGGCATTGAGCCATCCTGATATTGTCGCGATGTCTGTTGGGACTCGTCCCGATTGTGTCCCCGACGATGTTCTGGATCTGTTGCAAGAGTTCGCGCAACGAACCGATTTGACCGTTGAGTATGGCATGCAAACGATGCATGACAAATCACTGGATTGGATGAACCGAGGTCATCACCACGACGCTATGGTCGAAGCAATGGAGCGCAGTCACGGTCGTGGATTCGAGATTTGCGCACATATCATGTTGGGACTTCCTGGCGAGAGTCACGAGGATATGTTGGCGACGGCTCACGAAGTTGTTCGTTTAGGGCTTGATGCTGTCAAAATCCACAACCTGTATGCTGTTGAAAATACTCCGCTGGCGGACCAAGTCCGCTCGGGTCAAGTCAAGTTGATGGAACGAGATGATTATGTGTCCACGTTGGTGGACTTCTTAGAGTTATTGCCCCAGAACATTATCGTTGAGAGGATTAGTGGCGACTCTCCCGACAACTACTTTATTGGCCCAGCTTGGTGCCTGGATAAACCTATGGTGCTGAAGGCAGTTGAAGCAGAATTCTCCCACAGGGGCACCTGGCAAGGCAAGTTTTGCAAATAGGTTTGAACCAGTTAATGCTATACCGTCTCGCAAGTAAGGGTATCTCAGCGATTTGGCACGATTGACGCAATCAGGAATTTGCCTTCAATTTGCCCCAAAATGCAGTATCTAAGAAATTCATCACTCAAGAATTTTCTCGTTAGCAGTCGTGGGTTTTCGTCTTTCGACACCATTTGTCGTGCCAATTCAGCACAAACGGAGAATTAAGAAACAACGTGCAACCGGTCGCCGTTTTAATCGGTATCCGTTAAAATAGGGGATTCCATGGTTCAACAAAAAAGGGTGATTTGATTTCACTCTATTCCGCCACAAGCAATAAATAAACGCACGCAAATGTCCCTTAAAACAAAAAAAAAATCGAAGTCTCGAAACAAAAAGCAAAGGTCCAGCAGCGGCAACTCGGAGACTGTCAATGTCGAACTGACTCGAAACTCGCGCGGCAAAAGTCGCATGGTCGATCTTGCGGCGCAAGACGAATTGTTCAAACGTGACGAACTGACTCTAAAGATTCTAAATACACCATTTTCATACCGCGAAATCGTCGAGCATTTTTCAAAGGGAGAAGCCACCAAAGGACAGAAACGATCATTTGGCTCACTCAAAGATGCCATCCTGTGTGTCTTGCCCGATCGCGAAAATATAGAAGAGCTAGAAACCTTGTTGCGGTTGCCCAGCACCAAAGAAAAT
>JAHEAM010000242.1:0-397 GCA_024642765.1 Planctomycetaceae bacterium | reverse complement strand
GTTCGCCAAAGCTTCTCGAGTCATTGTACGCTGGAAATCTGAAGGACGACGTGATTCGTGCTTTGGCTATAGTTGGTTTGGTAAGTGATTTGAAAGCGAACTTAGTCGCTGCTAATGAGCTTCAAATTGAATTTCTTTTCGACGAATTCGAGGGGCTTACGAGAACACCACTTGCCTCGTTGAGCCAAGACCCGTTGTTATTTGTAATTGGGGCTATTGAGCTGCCGCTTCAATTTGCTGCCGGAATGAAGTCGATGGAACGCTCGGCTGCCATCGTAAAACAAGCTGCAGAATCGTTTTCATTGTTCTTAGAACAGGCGTTCGACGAAAGCGGTTGGATCCATTATTCGTATCGTATTGATTTTGCGTCGATTGTAGCCTCGCTACTTCGAGTCCA
>JAHEAM010000241.1 GCA_024642765.1 Planctomycetaceae bacterium | reverse complement strand
TGAAAATCCCGTGTTGGAATTGCGGGAGTCCGATCCATCGCTGCCGAGCGAGAAAGAAGGCCCCAACGCGGAAAAAGAAACTTCGGACGTCGAACAAAAAGAACTCGTGATTGACGAGGGGCATACGGCTGACGACTTTGAACGACTCTTAAATCTTGATCAGGACAACCCAACATTTTTCGACGACCAAACTCGGCCTTCCTCAAGTCGCATTCAAGAAAGTTCCGACCGACACAGTGATATGATTGCAAACGTCGCCGAGCGACCCGAGTCGTTGCAAGATCATTTACGCGATCAATTGCATGAACTTGATCTTTCGCCCGCGCTGAGGAGGATGTGCGAGCGAATTATTTCTGCATTGCACGAGGAGGACGGTGGATGGTTGAAGATGCCACTTCAGGATTTATTGCCAGCGGATGCTGACGCCGCAATGTTGGATTTGGCGGAAGAGGCTCTTGCGACGATCCAACAACGCCTTGAGCCCCGCGGTGTCGCCGCTCGAGACTTGGCTGAATGCTTGATCCTGCAGTTGCATTCGGAAATTCCTCACTATGAAAACGTTCGGACTTTGATCCTGCATCACCTAGAGGATTTGCAAAACAACCGAATCCCACAAATCCAAAAAGCCACCGGTCTCTCCATGGATGAAATCCAAGAGGCCTGGAGCGAACTGCGACGACTCGATCCGCGACCCGGTCGCAAATTCGGAGAATCGCATGCGATGACGGTTGTGCCAGATCTGTGGGTCGAGCAAGGCGACGATGGCAAGTACGTTGTTAAGATGGAAGAAGGTCCCGTCCGCAATCTTTATATCAGCAAGTATTATCGTCAGCGGCTTGCCAACGGTCAGTCCACAAAAGAAGAACGCGAATTTATCAAACGCAAAATCATGTCGGCCCAATGGCTGATCGAATCGATTGAGCAACGTCGCACAACTCTGATGAAAGTCGCTCAAGCGGTCGTGGATCATCAAACGCGATTCCTGGATGAAGGCCCTGAGTTTATCGAACCGCTAAAGATGCAACAGATCGCGGATACAGTGAAAGTCCACCTGACGACCGTTAGCCGTGCGGTCGACGATAAATACCTGGAAACTCCGCGTGGCATTTTCCCACTTCGACAATTTTTTACGGGCGGTACGACGACTGACGACGGTGAAGAACTCTCCTGGAATCGAATTCGTGTCGAACTTCAAAAGCTCATTGACCACGAAGATAAATCAAAACCATTGAGCGATGACGAATTGGTTAAGTCTCTCAAAGCTCAAGGTATTAGCGTTGCCCGCCGCACGATTACCAAGTACCGCGAAAAAATGAATATCCCCAGCTCTCGCCAACGCAGGGACTGGACCCAATCTCAACATGATTAGCCAATTAGAAAAGAGATAGGTCAAACGATCTTGAGAGAAGTGATAGAAATTCATGGATTGCGGTGTCAGCGACCTCAACTCGATGATCTCGCGATGAGAGGTTCGGCAAGTCTTGTTTTGCGTGCTGGCAACGAATAAATGATGGACGTTTGGTCTTTCGTTTTCTGTACTTTCGACAGTCTTAGGAATCCATCGTGCGCAATCTTTAGGCTTGCCTCACAACATGCGGACGTGCGCTGCTGCCGTGGAGTGTTCGGCTGTGGGCGGCTTACGATCTATGCTTGCGTATTAGTACGTGGGCATTCAGAATAAGTTTTCGAAAAGATGTCACCTTCTTTGAATCAGATTTTGAATGTCCAGAATTGCCGAATACGATCTTCCACCGGAGTTAACCAACGCAGGACTTGGGTCTGACAATAATTTCGTACTTGATAATCAGCTTGAGGTAATGACTCCCGAGAATATTGCATTTCAGCATTCGATCGCGGGCCCATTTCAACGCGTCTTGGCGTTCGGCTTCGACATCATGATCACGCAAGTTGGCTACTGGACGATTGTGGCAATTTTTGCATTTGCTGTCATTCCGCTGGCTGTGACATTGTTTGGAGCAAATAATTTCTTGGCGGAAGTACTTGCGGGACTATCGATTGCAATGGTTTTGGTGGGATCGTTTGTCATCACATGGTTCTATGGCGCGTACATGGAAACGTATTATAACGGCCGGACTTGGGGCAAGATGGTTTCTCGGCAGCGTGTGCTCAGTGTCGACGGCAGCGCCATCAATGGAACCCAAGCAGCGTTGCGGAATTTTTTTCGTGCCATCGATTTGTTTCCGGTTGTAAGTCCCTCTGTGTTTCTCGGGGCGACAGGATTGACGGAAGTTTATCCTTTGCCGACGGCACTAGTGGGAATTGTGGTGATGTGTGCCAATCGTAGTCATCGGCGCATCGGAGATTTGATTGCTGGGACGATGGTTGTTGTGGAGCCTGTTCGCGGCTCGAAGGCCATGTTGAAATTTGACGATCCGCGCGTTGCCCGACTTGCAGAATTGATTCCAATCGACTTCGTGGTCGACCACAAATTAGCCAGTGCTCTGAGCAGCTATGTCGAGCGTCGACATTTCCTAGGCGAGCAACGCGTCGCCGAAATCGCTAGCCGCCTAGCCCCAACGTTACGGCACCGGTTTGGGATGCCGTCGTCAACAAACGGAGATCTTTTGCTATGCGCACTTTATCAACGAACGTTTTTGGAAGAATCGGATGAAGGTGGAACTGTTTCGCAGTCGACGGATGAAGTCTCAATAACGGAACCCTTAATATCAGAAACATCAGCTGCGCCAGCAGAGTCAAACAACCAGGAAGGTACCGATGAAAGCGTCTGAAGTGATCGAGCAGCGCAGACCTGCTTGGGATCGACTGGAAGCAATGTGCGAGACGATTAGCAAGAAAAGCAGTCGCAGCATGAACCAAGTCAATGATTTTGCGATGCTTTACCGAGACGCGTGTGCGGATCTTGCACTCGCCGAGTCCTATCAGTTGCCGGCCGGAACGATCGAGTACCTTCATAGTTTAGTGGCGAAGGCTCACAATCAGTTGTACCGTAGTCGAACTGTTGACTGGCAAGGTCTATTTGAACAGATTGTTTTTGAAACGCCCCGGCAGATATTTCGTGAGCCCTGCGTTCATATTGCAACGCTCTTGTTTTGGGGGCTGTTTTTCTGTTCGGCGTTTCTGGCATACAACCAATCCTACTGGCCGACGTTTGCAGAGGATGTTGTGGGTGCTGAACAACTTGAATCCGTGAACTCGATGTATTCAAGCTTCGAGGGTCGAAACTGGTCGGAGAACGCGTTTATGATGGGCTTCTACATCTTCAACAACGCTTGGATTGGCCTCAGTTGTTTTGTTTCTATGCTGCCGATTTTGCCAGGACTTGTGACGCTGAGTTACAACGCCATATCCATCGGGACGATTTTTGGCTATATGTTTCGCCCCGATCAGGGCCTTGCTGGCGAGCACTTTCGAACTTTTGTTACTGCGCATGGGCCTTTCGAGTTGACTGCCATTGTGCTGTCGGCGGGTGCTGGATTGCGAATTGGCCTTAGTTGGTTAATTACCAATGGAATGCGGCGGCGCGATTCACTGATTGTTAATGCCAGGAATAGTTTGCCGATCGTCTTGTGTGCGGTTGCGCTATTTGTGATGGCTGCTTTTATCGAAGGTTTTATTTCACCAGCGCCGGAGAATATCATTCCTTGGTGGTTCAAGGGGATCGTGGCGATTGGGAGCAGTGCGTTGTTGTTGGTGTACTTTGTCATTCTTGGATATCCATGGACGCGGAATGAGATTTGACAAGAGCTTTATTAAAATTCGCAAACGGTCGATGCTGGAAATCTTCGACCTGGCGTTGCAGGTCAATCGACAATATGGTTTGACCCTGTTCGGCTACCTAGCGGTGGGGGCTTTGCCGCTTTGGCTGCTGAATTTTCTGATCACGTCGCACTATCGTGATTTGCCGATTCCCGAGTATTGGTTTTCGGCTTCCGGTTCGATCATGCTGTTCTTGGTGATCGTCGAATCGCAGTTGGGAACGATTTTCATAACTGCATTTTTAGGCAAGGCCATGTTTGAGGCAAACCCTCGACCAATCGCCGTTGTACGTTCGGTCTTCGAGCGATTTAGTGCGATCGTTTGGGTGCACGGGGTGTTGCGATTATCCGTTCCCATCGTGGGCTTGATCGCAATTTCAAATTTCACGGGTGATTATGGCGTCGATCCTGCGATGCTCACTTTCGCCATTTTGTTGAGCTTGTTAGCGGTTTTAGTACGTTGCTTCAGACCATACATTTCGGAAATCACTATCTTGGAGCAAACGCAGATTTTTCCGAAAGATAAGGCATCAATATCGATGAAAAGACGCTCATTCGCTTTGCATTCGGCGATCAGTGCTGATTCGTTTTCGCAATATGTTATTTCGGTTTTATTTGCCGCGCTTTTGGTTCAACTAGTCTATTCGCCATTTTGTGTTTTCATGGAGCTGATGGGGTTGGTGGACATTGAAAACAATGTTTTCATCGAAGTGTTGTGGCCGATATCTCTCTGGTTGGTAGCCGGGTTCCTGGCGACGGTTCGCTTTTTGTCATACATCGACACGCGGATTCGACAGGAGGGGTGGGAGGTCGAACTAAAAATTCGCTCGGAGAATGCTCGTTTGACTCGTGAGGTGCCTTCGGCGTGATCTCGATTATCAAGGCGATTGCACTGCCGCTCGTTTATAGTTGCTTGGTTGCAATTCTTGCAGCGATTTTAAATCATGGCGTTGCTGAAGCTAACAACAGGGGCGTGGGCGCTGGCTGTAACATGCAAGCCCCATGGGACAGCCAGGAATCTAATTTCAATGACCAGGAAGTTATTGAGCGACAACAGTTCCCTTGGTTCGATGCGCAATCCGACGCATCGCGATTTGTCGAACCCAATACAAGCTCAGTAGATTCTTCGGCACTTCGTGAATCCGTAGCGCCTATTGTCCCGAGTCGTTTGCCAAATTGGACGTGGAACTGGAATTGGCTACCAGGATGGACGTTTTGGCAAACGATATTTTGGGCCCTGATCCTGCTGGTCGTGATTGTCTTGGGAATTGTCCTGTTCCGCCTGTTTGTTTCGAGACAATCGAGTTCATCCGCACCGAGTTTACGGCGTGCGACGAAACTGAATTACGAAGACCAGATCAAAGATTTGCCTTTTCAACTGGACACTCGCACCGGTGATTGTCGGCAACTGGCAGCTAATGCCTATTCAACGGGAGACTATTCTCGGGCCATCGTCTATTTGTTTAGCCATTCGCTTTTGTTTATGGATCGGTTTGAAGTGCTGCGATTGCAACGTGGCAAAACCAATCGACAGTATTTACGCGAGAGCCGGACCGTTCCGCAAGCGGGCGAGTATTTTTCGCAGTTGATTTTGCCGTTCGAAAGTGTGTTCTTTGGTGGTCATACGATTGATCGCCAGCAATTCGAACAGTATTGGAATGAACTTACGACATTCGAACATAGCGTAAGTGCCTATCAACGGGAGGCGAAATGATTAACTTTCCAATACGTTATTGTTTGCTGGTCTCGTTTCGGCATTTGTTGGTGATTCTCGTTAGCTGTTCCTTAATGTGCACGGTTAAGAGCGGGTACGGACAACTTTCGACGAAATACGGACGCTCACGAGGCGTTGGCTATGCCGACAGTGTGAACGGAACGTCGCTTTTCACCGAGATGTATCGAGCACGAGGGTTCGACGTTACGACTAAGAAATATTTGCCATCCAATTTGGAGCGATACGAAACAATTGTGTGGTTTCCAGATGATTTCGATGCGCCGGCGGAGGCAACCGTCGCCTTGTTGCAAAAGTGGCTTGACGAGGACACTCAGCGTTTGTTGATCTATGTCGGTCGCGACTATAGCGCAGAAACTGACTATTGGTTCGACGTCGTGCAAATGTCGACTGGCGTGCAGCGCAGTGACGCCATGCGCCAATACGCATTGAGCCGATCGCAACAGTTCGTTGAACGCGATTATTCCTCACGCGCATGCCGTTGGTTTGATATCGAAACGGGCAACATTCCGCAGGCAATAGATGTTGAAACGAACTTTGAAGAGGCCGGTTTGAGCACTGGCAACAATCCAACGATGAAATGGGGACGGTCTCGACTGGCGCCACCGGTCGGAAATTCATTTGCCGACAAAGAGAATCTTATTGAAATCGGATCTGAACCATTCGTTTTCCAATTGGGAAATTGGAAG
>JAHEAM010000240.1 GCA_024642765.1 Planctomycetaceae bacterium | reverse complement strand
AGGCATGCACGCATGCAATTGAATGCAACCCAAAAATGGCAATCGCCTGCTGCCATCGGGGATAACTCCATTATGAAATGTCCCAAGTGAATCTGGCGATTGACTATCTCACGACTGCCAATCGACTTGCCAAGGAGACATCCGATGCAACGATCCGTTTGATGGCCCTTAATCTGCGGGCGAAAATCTACATCGAACTCGGCAAACGTTCGCGAATTGGGAGCGCAAACGACATTTGCAAATCGGCGGTCAATGACCTGAGCACGATTCTGACGCTTCTTCCTGTCTATGACAGCGTAGGTCAGGAAGATGTCAAGAGAAACATCTTTGAGCTCGCACTGATGTTTGAGAGGGCGGTCGATCGCCAGTCTGGAACTGCAAAGTGGCACGATGTCGGCCGCAGAGGTTCGTGAATTTGAATTCAATTCCCATTACGAATCGGCAGTTGCCTCGAGACGATGGGACGATTAAGCGAAAGTTGTTGGCTTGGCAACACCGCCGCTGGCCCATTTCGAAAACGCGATTCGCCGTTCTTTCGAAGCTGAAAAAATCTAGCCCATGGAGATTGCCCGCACGTCGGGTAATGGCCTTCGGGACTGTCGCATGGACCATCGCGGCCACTTTTAGCATTCTCCACGGGCTGCATTTCATGGGCATAAGCTAGCGGTGTATTTGTTTGGCTTTGGTTTTGAATGGATGGATTGAAATTGACCCAGTGGTTGGAAATGTAATAAAACTTTGACAAATCATAGGGGCTAGTGTGTTTGCAGCAAGGAAGACTCGCAAATGGACGATCGAATCGAATTTGCGTCGAATGAATCGGAATTTGGCAAGACGATCGCAGTGATTGTTGTGGGGCGACAGGATGTCGTCATCTATTCGCAACGTCTCCGGCAGATTCAGGAGTTGTTGTCTGCTTTTGGTAGTGACCGGTTTGCGCTGTGTGGTGTGGTCGGAAAGTTGGCGTACATCGAATCAAACGGATCGGATTTGGCTACTCCTGCGTACGATTCGATTAATGCTGCTATTGACGCGACGAACAACTCGCATTTGGTGCTTGCCGATATTGATGCTTCATTTTCGCGACCGTTTTTGACAATTCTGGACAGTTTGCCACAAGATCGTCTAGAGTTGTTAACGGAAAAATCAGCAGTTCATATGGGCCTGGCTGCCCGAATTTTGATGGCACTAGTGGCATTAGTCACCTGGGTACTATTGGGCAATCGAAAAACACAGTTCTCAGCAGGTGCCTTGTTTGGATCTGGGCAGTACCTGGCTAATACGAGCGTTCCTGACGTGCGAAGTTTATCGGAATGGGTGGCCGCACTCAGGGCTGACGGCTCAGACATTTTGACTTCTTCGATCACTGGTAGTTGTTGCGAAGTCGCAAACGTGACCCTTCGAGCATCGCGAGCGGAGTTGACGACGAAGATTCGGTTTTGGTGGGGGCGTCTTAAGTTTCCGGTCGAATCAAGTCTTGTTTTAGAATCAGAGTCAGGCGTTGAGCGAAAACGGTTTTGGTTATCGATAGCGTTTCTGGCGATAATTTGCTGGTTTGTGCTTGCGAGAGGACTGGATTATCCGTTGTTTGAGCCAGACGAATCACGGAACGCGCAATTGGCTCTTAACATTTGCGAGACGGGTGACTGGGTCGCTTTGCAGCTCAACAATGAACCATATTGGGACAAGCCACCCCTGGCGGCTTGGCTAACCGCGACGAGTTACAAGTTGTTCGGGGTCAGTGAAACAACGACTCGTTTACCAGGAAATTTGTCCGCAATAGTAAATGTGTTGTTGGCTTTCGTGGTCGGGCGTAACCTGTTGGGCATGCGGGCCGCGTGGATCGGAGCATTGGGTTTGCTGCTCAGCGTGGGCTTTGTAGCTTGCGGGCGATACGTGACCATGGATTCATTGTTAACGAGCCTTTCCACGGCGACATTGTTTTTTGCCTATTTCGCTGCGCGTGGCCAAAGATTTCGCTGGGGTTGGTGGGTTGGATCGGCGGTAGCTGGAGGACTGGGGCTATTGGCCAAGGGGCCCGTGGTAGTAGCTGTAACATTGCCCGTATTGTTGCTTGAGCATTTCTTGCGCGGCAACCGCATGTTACTCGATATGCGGCGTTGGGCCGTTTACGTTGGCGTTGTGGTTGCCGTCGCTGGGCCTTGGTATTTTGCGATGGGGTTGGTTTACCCTGGATTCTTGCACTATTTCTTTTGGAAACATCATGTGATGCGTTTTTCAGAAGCGTTCAATCACCACGAGCCGTGGTGGTACTATGGCCCAGTTTTGTTGTTGGCGATGTTTCCGGCAAGTTATTTGTTGCCATCGGTCGCCAATTGGTTGTGGTCGAACCGTGAAGAATCTCGCGAAAATCGGACCAGAGAAATCGGACTTTTGGCCTTGTTTGCTGGTTGGGTATTGGTGTTATTTTCCCTTTCCGAAGCCAAATTGCCTACTTATATTTTGCCCGCCTTTCCTGCATTGGCGTTGCTGATTGGGGCTCTCGTAGATCGCCGATTGATCGAGCAGACCTCGCAGGTTGAGTTGCGAAAGTGGTGGCCGTCGATACCCGTTCATGCAAGCCGAATGTTGTTTGTTTTGCTGGCGGTTGCTGTTGGGGTGAGTCTATATCGATCGTTTCCGGTGGTGGCTTGGCCGGTCGTTTGGGGCGGGCTCGTGCTTGCGGTTGGAACGCTATTGATGTTGGTGGCACACGACCGGTTGGCGCCGATGGGCGCAAATTGGTTGGGTGTATCGTTATTGGGAATTATTACGGTTGCATTGTTGTTTCAACGAGTGGTTCCAGTTGTCTCGGAGTCTCGTTCGATATACGTTGCTGCCCGACAGCTAAGTGCTCAAACTGAGTTTGCGGAGTTGCCGGTTGTGTTTTACGAACATGAGGATTACGGATCAACTTTTTGGTTCCAAGATCGTAATACTGTTTCTTTTGATGATGACGACAGGCATTTGATGACCGAATTCTTGGAGAAGAACCGCTCGTCGTTGATAGTTTCGCGGCAAACAAATATTGACATACTTTCGCGAACACTCAAATGGCCTTTGGCTATTACTCCGGTTGTTGGGGCCCGACGGCTTTATTTGTGTACGGAACGCGAGTCAGAGTCTTTGGCGCCTAAAGAGGCGCGGCGGCTTTGGAACGATGAAGTTCTTTTGCGGCGTTAACGATTCGATTGGACTCATGAATCGAACCTCAAAGATATCTGCTACCATAGTTTTGGTTGGCGGTCAGAGCAAGCGAATGGGCATTGACAAGGCCCGTTTGGCAATTGGAGTCGAGACCTTTTTATCGAATATTGTTGGAAGAGTTTCGGAGGCGGGACAGGTATTTGTAATTGGGAGAGCGACGCAAGTCGCGGTTCTGCGCGAGTCGCGAAGCTGGCATGATTGTGTGTTCTGGGGAGTTGATCGCAATGAAAACCAGGGGCCTCTTGAGGGCTTGGCAAGCGGATTGGAGTGTTGTCAACAGGCGGGAATAAACGCGGGAGACTGGGTGATGGTAGTCCCTGTCGACATGCCGTTGGTTACATTGGGCGTTGCTGACGCAATGTTAGAGAATATTGAGCATGAGAATTTTGACGAAGTAGATTTAGTGCTGTTGGCCACTGGATCCTCCGAAGAGTTTGTTGGTTTTCCAATTTTTTTGCGTGTCGAATTGGGGAAACGAATTCGTGCTCTCGTGGATCAAGGGACGCAAAGTCTGCAGGATTTGCAATCGCATTTTCGATTGCAAACCGTCACCACGCAAGTTTTGGAAAGTAGAGGAATAGCCTACAAATTTTTAGCTTCAGCCAATACTCTTGAGGAATATAAGCGACTTTTGGGAATGTAGTTTTGTTGGTGGAATCGCAGCAAGGCGAATACTTGAGGGGTGTTCATGAACCGTCCTTCTCAAAGCTAAAAACAAGGGTAATCTACAATGCCTTGAACTCAGCATTCAGAAAACTGTCATTTCGTATTGCGGGTTAATCGGAAATCGTTATACTTTCCGGTTTTCCAAAAAAATGTAAATGCCGGCATAGCTCAGTTGGTAGAGCAGCTGTTTTGTAAACAGCTGGTCGGGGGTTCGAGTCCCTCTGCCGGCTTTTTTTGATTGTTGAGTTGGAAAAAGGGGGGATACCGAAGCGGTCAAACGGGACAGACTGTAAATCTGTTGGCTATGCCTTCGCAGGTTCGAATCCTGCTCCCCCCATTGCAGATACGAAAAAGCAGTAGTCCGCGTCGTTTTGGCCGTGGATTTGCTGTGGAATTTCCACAAAGGTGCTTGCGTTTGACTTGTGCATTGATGGCAAAATCAGTACAACTGATAGCCGCTCTCCGTGCATGAGTTGGGCGGTTTGGACTGGTGTTGATCTCAAGTTTGGCGTTAGATTTGGAAGTTTGGCGGTAGATTTGGTGATGGCTGGTTTACGTGGCGGCACGTTTGGTGCTTTGTAGTGACTTTATGTTTTGCAATTGCATTGCGTGTTGTTTAGTGAATGTGTCAGTCGCGGGTGTAGCTCAATGGCAGAGCTCCAGCCTTCCAAGCTGGTGGTGAGGGTTCGATTCCCTTCACCCGCTTAACGACTTGTGTTGGAAATCCCTGGCTTGTGCTTTTTGTGTTTGCTGAATGGGGTAATTGAGCTTTGGCTGCTGTAGCTCAGTTGGTAGAGCACTTCCTTGGTAAGGAAGAGGTCATGGGTTCAAGTCCCATCAGCAGCTTTGTGACGTTCTCGGCCTCTTGAGGTCGAAGGGTTTTTTTCGCTTGGTTGTAACAATTTAAAAAGTAGGGTGTAGAAAGCATGGCCAAGGAGGAATTTAAGAGGACAAAGCCTCACGTTAACGTGGGCACCATTGGGCATATTGACCATGGTAAAACAACAACAACAGGTGCGCTCGTTGCGGTGCAGGCGGCGAAGGGGTTGGCGAAGGCCATTACCTATGCTGATATTGCAAAGGGCGGAACGGTTCGTGATGCGACAAAGACGGTGACGATTGCCGTGGCTCACGTTGAGTATGAGACCGCAACGCGGCATTATGCTCATATTGACTGCCCGGGCCACGCGGACTTTATTAAGAATATGATTACCGGCGCCGCACAGATGGACGGCGCGATTTTGGTTGTTTCTGCTGCTGACGGTCCGATGCCGCAGACTAAAGAGCACGTGCTGCTTGCTCGTCAGGTTGACGTGCCGCAGTTGGTGGTCTTTTTGAACAAGGTGGATTTGGTTGACGACCCTGAGTTGCTTGAGTTGGTGGAGATGGAGATCCGCGAGCTTCTTAGTAAGTATGATTTTGATGGCGATAATGTGCCAATCGTTCGTGGTAGTGCATTACCTGCGTATAACAATCCTGGCGATCCTGTGGCTAGTAAATGCATTAGCGACTTGTTGGATGCGGTTGACTCGTATATTCCAGAGCCGACTCGTGAGGAAGATAAGCCGTTCTTGATGGCTGTTGAAGACGTGTTCTCGATCGAAGGTCGCGGGACGGTAGCGACGGGGCGTATTGAGCGCGGTGTGATCAAGACTGGCGAAGAAATTGAGATCATTGGCTTGTCGGCTGAGCCTCGCAAGACGACTTGCACAGGCGTCGAGATGTTTCGCAAGATTTTGGATTCAGGGCGTGCTGGCGACAACGTTGGTTTGTTGTTGCGTGGTGTGCGTCGTGAGGATATTCAGCGCGGGCAGGTTTTGGCCAAGCCGGGTTCGATCAAGCCTCACTCTAAGTTTGAGGCCGAAATTTACTGTTTGAGTAAAGACGAGGGTGGCCGCCATACCCCGTTTTTCAGTGGCTATCGGCCGCAGTTTTATTTTCGGACGACGGACGTTACTGGGACTGCTAATTTGGTTGGCGCAGAAATGTGCATGCCAGGTGATAATGTCCGGTTGACCGTTGAGTTGCATAAAGCGATTGCGATGGATGACGGTTTGCGTTTTGCAATTCGTGAAGGTGGTCGGACTGTTGGTTCGGGTGTCGTTACGAAGATTGTTGAGTAGTGTTTTGAGTCGTTGACTTTGGCGATTGCCTGTAGGCGATGATACGAAGCGAACTGCTTTTGTTCGCGAGTTTGCGTTTGAAATTGAGGCGTCAAGCATCGTTTTGGGTGCTTGGCGCTTTTCACGCTAATGTCGAAGGGTTCACTTGCGTCAGGATCTCGTT
>JAHEAM010000239.1 GCA_024642765.1 Planctomycetaceae bacterium | reverse complement strand
CCTCAAAATTGGGTTAATCCAGAGACCAAAAAACGCCAACAGATTTTGCTCTTTTCTGTTTTGGGCCTCGTAAGCTTCGTTTTGTTGTTTTCAGTGGGGTACATGGTCGTTAGCACCGTGTTAAAAAGCAAACCTGATCCGCTCGCCGTCAAAACTCCAGCGAACCCTGAAAACGAAACGGAAGTCAAGGCAATTGAACCTGCAGAAGCGGACGTTTCTCCAGAAATTTCAACAAATGACAACAATACTGCAGCAGACACGACAAACGTTGAAGCGACGAAAGTCGATCAGCAAACGCCTGATTTCGCCGCGAACGATTCAACACCCGAAGTTACAGAAATTCCGTTGACGGATGTTCCGCAACCATTGCCTGGAGTAATTCCTCCTCCCCTGCCCTTTCAGAATTCCGATGCACTACCCACTCAAGCTCCCAGTCAGACCCCATCGCTTCCGCTAGCTCAATCGCCGCTTGCAACTGTCGACACGCATGTGGCTCCGAGTGTGTCCGTGCCAATCCAAAAATATGAAAACGTGATGAAAGATTTGTCTCCGTTGCTGGATAGTGCAAGCACCAGTTTCGACGAACTGAGTGAAATCACGAAACAAGGTGGAGGGCGAATTGGATTGTCGAGGCTCTTTGTAGAAAAAGAATTCGATTATGTTCTTCCGAACGTCGATGCCGTTTTATCCACCGCGATTCCGCGGATCCAGTACGTTGAGAGCCGGTTGGATCGAATCTTGACCGAATTGTCTGAGCTGGAAAATGTGCCGATTGGATTTTCAATTGCTGCAGCGAGTTCAGTGGCTTTCGATTTATCGCGCAAGGTTTCTTTGGACACGCAAGGGAAATCGTTGCGTGAAGTTTTGAGCGAGATCGTTGCCGGTGATGATCTGGTAGTTGGCAAAACAGATTGGGGGATTTTGCTTGATTTCGCCGACGACCAACAGATTTTGACCGCTCGCTACCCATTGCCGAAGATCAACGAGCCGACCCCCGAAAAGATGGAACGATTTATTGAGGCGATCAAGGCAAACATTGACAAGCTCTCTTGGGCCTTGGCGGAATTCAAAATCGGAATTGTTGAAAATGAGATTGAGGTCACGCATTTGCGCGGCGTACATCGGCAGGTTGCCGCCTTGATCGAAAACATCAATCAGGCGAACGCAATTTCGCGAGGTGCGGCGACGAGTGATTTGTATGTTCCGTTGTTTTTGCGTGCGGACGAACGAATGACGAATACTATTGAGTTAAAATCTGGCCTACCGATGACGCTGGATGGATTTGCAGCGAGGGTGTTAGATGCAAGCGGCCTGCAAATCGTCGTTGATTGGGCAGCTCTTTCAGAGCAGGGATGGACACGCGGCGTCACGATTCCCGGCTATGAAAAATGGTCGAGTGCAACTGATGCAATTCGAGACGTTTGTGAAGCCATGAATTTGGAGTTCGAGGTATTGAGTGAACGCACGATTTTGCTAACAACCTCCCAGGCAATCGCGCGGCGAGTTAATGTCGAGGTGTATCCCATCGGCGACATACTTTCACCAACGATAAAACCCGAAAATGTATTGGGACTTATCGATCAAACAGTCGGTGCGCAGTTAACAGACTTGCAGGCCGCGACATCCGTGAGGCTATTCGAAGCTGAATGCCAAGGCCTTATCCTAATCGCCCCACAATCCGTCCAGCGGAAATCCTCTCTCGTACTTGATCGCCTCCGCCCAAATAAGTGACAGGCTATTTTGAGCCGAACGCTATAAGTCGAAGTCGGCTGTCGATTATTCTGGCTTGCGAGGAAGTCGAAGGACTGTGCCCTGAATATGCCTGAATAAGGTTGCGTGTCTAGTGCTTGTGAGTCTCGTGGCTTCCGATTTCGAATGGTAGGGGTTCGTCTAAGCCGAGGACGTAGCGGGCCTTGAAGGCAAATTGGTCTCTATTGGACACCGGCCCATTTTCTTGAAAAACCAATTCGGGGCTGACTTGGATTTTGAGTACCGTTTTCCAAGCCGCGCCGATCAAGCCGCGAATGACCCGTGAACAGTCGAAATCCAAAATGGGAATCAACGAACTCGCTTCGCGGAACAGTTGTTCCAAGCGGTGTGCGTAAAGTCGCACAAGATAGGTCACAGGTTTCGAATGCTCGTTTGCACGCAAATTCCCAATCGTGCAACCGGTCGCCTCGAAGTCTTCCTGAGCCAACCATAAATCATTTTTCAGCGCGTGATTGCGAACATCGATCAGCCATTGTGCAATCAGCAGAGCGCGTCCACATTTTACAGCGGGTACAATATAGCTGGGGTTCGATACACCCATTATTTTGACGGCTGCCGCTAGAATCGATCCGCCCAATAGCGAGGCCCGTACCAAGAGATCCTCGTATGTTTTGGGTTGCCCAAAACGAATTGCGTGATCGATCCCTAAGGCATAGTCAAAGAAAAATTGACCGGGAACCAAAAAATGTTTTTTCGATTCGGAAATCGTCGCCCACTCCGGCGAAACAAATCGCCCACAAAAAGCTCCGTCCGTTTTTTCGCGAAAATCGGTGGCGAATTCCATCCGCGTTTGGTCGTCGAGTTGCGGGCCGCCTTGTGCCGTGAAATCCCGAATTACCGTTTGGCCTTCATTTACGAAAAACAACAGCGAGTCGATTGCTCCACGTTCTTCGGCAGGTAAATTACTAAGCGCCCAGGTCCATTTCGAGAAATTTCTGTTGCCTAACGGACGATTACTTTTGCGTGCTCGCTGAATGTCATGAGGCGTGACATTGATGAATTGCAATTCAGAACTCATATTGGTAGTCTCGCAGTTTACGCCTGCGGAAAACGGTTTAGGGTGTTAGAGCCCATTCCCAAAGGGCAGACCCCTTTGGCACAGCAGCGAGGGCTAGTCACTTTTTGGAATAGACTCAGCGTTGATTTTCGAGCCAACGCTGAAATAGTGTAACACGCAAATTGATTGTTGACGATTACGACTCCAGAGCGACGGACCTAGAAAGGCTCAGCTTTATGAAAGTTATATTGGCAAATCCACGTGGTTTCTGCGCCGGAGTTAATATGGCAGTCGAAAGCCTGGAGTTGGCGCTTTCGATGTTTGGATCGCCAGTTTTCGTTTTTCACGAAATCGTCCACAACCGCTATGTTGTTGATTCATTTCGCGAAAAAGGTGCAATCTTTGTTAATGATTTGGAAGAAATTCCGGTCGAATCGGTCTTGCTGTTTTCCGCGCATGGCGTTTCGCCAGAGGTCCGCAAAATTGCCAAGACTCGACGGCTGAAGGCAATCGACGCGACTTGCCCGCTGGTTACAAAAGTTCATTTGGAGGCCATTAAATACGCTCGAGAGGGTTACAAGATTTTTCTGATTGGCCATGAAGGGCACGACGAAGTCATCGGAACCATGGGCGAAGCACCCCATGTAATGATTTTGGTGGAAAGCGTTGAGGATGTCGACAATTTGACGATCGATGATTCCGCGAAGTACGCATATCTTACGCAAACGACACTGTCTGTCGACGATGCGAATCGAATTATCAAACGTTTGCGCGAACGGTTTCCGAATTTGGTTAATCCGCCGAAAGAAGATATTTGTTACGCAACCCAAAATCGTCAGGAAGCCGTTAGAATTTTGGCGCGTGAGGCCGATGTCTGTTTGGTGTTGGGAAGCAAGAATAGTTCGAATAGCCAACGCCTACGAGAACTGGCGGATGAGACAGGAGTCGACGCCTATTTGATTGACGGTCCTGCTGATATCGAATTGGAATGGTTTACCAACAAGTCGAATGTCTTGGTGACAGCGGGAGCAAGTGCTCCTGAGACGGTCGTGGAACAAGTCTTGGATTGGCTCAAAAATGAATTCAATGCCGAGATTGAGATTCGAACTACGCGTGAAGAGAGCGTTTATTTTCCGCTGCCAAAATCGTTGAGGTCAATCCAGAAATCGTGATGCGGGCGGCGTTTTTTCGGAGCCTCCCTGACTTCGGCTCCTTTTAGCGGTTACGTTTGTGAATTTCGCGGACTTGAAGTTTAGAGAATTCGACATCTGTATCGGTATCGTGTGATTGGAGCATGATGGTTCCAGCGTCGAGTCTGAGACCCTTTCGAGGATTGGAGTTAGGTTTCCGCTGATCGGTCCAATCAACCATTTGTATGCCGTTGACCCAAGTCGCGATGTGTGGACCGTTAGTCACAATCATGACTTCGAACCAATCAGGATTGGTTGCAATAACCTTTTTTGCGTTTTGCCGACGGTAGATTCCGCCCGTGCCGCAATCGAGGGGTTGATCATCCGTATTGGGTTGCAAGGCATTATTCAATTGACATTCGTATCCATTCAGTTTTTGTTCGGGAATGCAACGGAAAAAAATTCCCGAATTTGAGGAATCTCCAAACAGCCGACTGCGCGCAACAATAATGGAATCTGCGTAGGTGTTCGGTGACTCTAGGTAACCGGCAGCACTTCTCATTCGAACGGTATTCTCTTTGGAGTACTCTGCGATTCCGATAGGCTCCTGTCGCCATTTTTCAAAATGCTTTTCGTCGACGAGCGTTTCAGTGAGATTGAGTGGGCGCAACGAAATATTTCGAAACGCAACAGGGCCCTCGTTGTACTGCAAGCCAATGTACCCGCGACCGAGGCCTTTTTCGATAAAATATTCCGTAGATATTTCGCCGTCGGTTTCAACAATAACTTTATTGGTTTCAACTTTTATCCGGAACTTGTGCCACTCGTCTGCTTTCAAATGTGGAGCGTATTTGGATGCAGCACGACCAACGATACTGCCAGTGGCAAAGTCGTGTCGTTCTGGATCGATAATGTTGACTTCGTAGCAATCATCTGTTGGGTTTGTGGGCTTGGGGCTGGTCAATAAAAAGACGCCACTATTTGTTTCGGGGGATGCTGAAAACTCCAGTTCCAATTCAAACTCGTCGAATTGAGAGGTGGTTCTCAAAAGTCCTTTTGTGCCGTTTGAAACATGAATTTGGCCATTTTGAACAGACCAATTGGCTTGGGATTCGGCTTTCCATCCCGTCAGGTCAACACCATTAAAAAGTTGGACGGGGAAAACACTTTTGGGGTCTTCTGAGGTTTGTCCGAGATCACCAGCTGAATGGCTAAAGGCGGCGATGAGTGACGTTAAGAGGCCTATAACCGTCATTATTGCGCCAATTTCGCGATTGCTGTCTAAACCGCGTGGCAATCCCGCGATGAATTTCGACAATGCTGCCGAAAGTGCGCTAATACCCGAATGGATCCAATTACAATACAATTTTAACCCTTGTCATGATCAGGCTTCTCCGGTGCATTGATTCGGAAAATATATCCGGAAACGAACGTGCCTATCTTATCTTTTTTTTCCTGGTGCAGGTGAAGCACATACTAGCTCAATGAATCAAATTCCTTTCAAAACGAAATCCGTCAATTTGCAACGTCCCAAGGACGCAAAGTACGTGGTTCTGACAGGTGCGACCGGATTGGTCGGACAATATTTGGTTAAAGACCTCCTGATGGCAGGGGCCAATTTAGCCATCATCGCTCGCTCCAGCCGAAAGTTATCGGCAGAAACTCGCGTGGAAGCGATACTCCAGCGTTGGGAACAAGAACTTGGGTGCGAATTGCCACGACCGGTTGTCATCAGTGGAGATTTGAAACAACCGCACTTGGGCGTGTGCACTGCAGACATTCAATGGATTTCAAAAAATTGTAGTTCGTTTCTGCACAATGCAGCCATCGTCCAATTCGAGGTCGACGAACGAACGAACGAGCCATGGACAAGTAATTGCCTTGGAACACAGCATGCTCTTGAACTTGCCAAGTCATGTGGCATTGATGACTTTCATTATGTTTCGACGGCTTATGTTTGCGGCACTCGTGAGGGTCGTGTTCTCGAAACGGAATTGGCCTGCGGCCAAACTTTTCGCAATGCATACGAACAAAGCAAATTTGCGGCAGAGCAAATGGTCCGAGAGCGAATGCCCAACGCAACAGTTTACCGCCCAACGATTATCGCAGGAGATTCCGAAAATGGATTCACGGTTTCTTACCATGGCCTGATGTGGTACTTGCGGTTATTCGATATTCTGGTGCCACAACAACCCAAGAACGCAGAAGGAAAATACCACACAAAAATTGATTTGCCCGTTGAAGGCGATGAGCCACACAACGTTGTCAC
>JAHEAM010000238.1 GCA_024642765.1 Planctomycetaceae bacterium | reverse complement strand
CAGCACTCTCGTACATCCGCTCTGTGACCTTGATTAAACACTGGCCGTATTCACTGTTGGGCTCAATGCCAAAATGATAAAGCTGTTCTTGAACAAGCTCATCGAGATTCGTTGCCTCGGTCGAATTGCGACGCGGCGAAAGCTTCTTCATGATTTTAAGTGATGGATTGGCAATCGTCGTCATAAGTGTTTCCCAGAAAATACGCTTGTCAGAAAAACCTATTTGAAAAGAGATACCCACTCTTCGCAAGATGCGGTTAGGCTTTGTTCACAGTTTGCCGCGACACATGCCATCGACGAATTCGTTTCAAAAATGGCATAATGGGGATTGTTATTTTGGATTTTTGATCCACAACGTTGCGCCTAGGAGCAAGCATGTGTTCTATTTTTTGCATTTTGGATATCCGTTCGAATGCCGCACTTTTACGTGATACAGCCTTGCGTTGCTCGAGCAAGCTAAAACATCGTGGCCCAGACTGGGCAGGCGTTTGGGCAAACGACCGTGCAATCTTGGCGCACCAACGCCTTGCAATCGTCGATGTTGAAAACGGCGCTCAACCCCTTCAAAACGCTGCAGGTACACGAATCTTGTGTGTCAACGGTGAAATCTACAATCACAAACAACTGGAAGCCGAACTTCAAACCCCCTATGAGTTTCAAACCAAATCAGATTGTGAAGTTATTCTCGCGCTCTTCGAGCAACGTGATTTGGACTTCATCGATCAACTGCAAGGCATGTTCGCATTTGTATTATTCGACGCCGAAAACGATCGATATTTGGTTGCCCGCGACCACATGGGAATCATTCCTCTTTATTATGGCCGCGACGTTGATGGCAACTTGTACTTTTCATCTGAAATGAAAGGTCTTGTCGATTGCTGCACGAGCATTCAAGAATTTCCTCCAGGAACTTGCTGGGATTCCGCTACTTCCAATCAGCCCATTAAATACTATTCCCGCGAATGGTTTGCATACGAAAACGTACAAAACAATCCGACCAAAGTCGCCGACCTGCGCGAGGCACTTGAAATATCGGTCAAGAGTCACATGATGTCCGACGTCCCTTTCGGCGTTCTACTGTCGGGCGGATTGGATTCATCGCTCGTTTCAGCTCTTGCACAAAAACACTCGAAACTTCGTGTCGAAGACAATGAACAATCCAATGCTTGGTGGCCACAAATTCATTCTTTTGCGATTGGTCTGGCCGACTCACCTGACTTAAAGCACGCACAACAAGTTGCCGAAGCAATTGGTACCATCCACCACAACATGCACTTTTCAGTGCAAGAAGGCATTGATGCACTGCGCGAGGTCATCTACCACATTGAAACCTATGACGTAACTACGATTCGTGCATCGACGCCGATGTGGTTGCTGGCTCGAAAGATTCGCGCGATGGGAATCAAGATGGTTCTTTCCGGCGAAGGCTCGGATGAACTTTTTGGCGGATACTTGTACTTCCACAAAGCTCCTAATGCTCGGGAATTCCACGACGAGACAGTTCGCAAGCTCTCTCAGTTACATCTCTTTGATTGCCTCCGCGCAAACAAGTCAATGGCGGCCTGGGGAATCGAAGCTCGCGTTCCATTCCTAGATAAGGCCTTTATGGATGTTGCAATGCGTCTCAACCCATCTGCAAAAATGTGTGGTGGCGACCGCATTGAAAAACATATTTTACGCGAGGCCTTTGATGAAAGCCTGATTCCCACAGACGTATTGTGGCGACAAAAGGAACAATTCTCGGATGGCGTCGGCTACGGTTGGATTGATCAACTCAAGATTCATGCGGAGAAACATGTTACCGACCAACAACTTGAAAACTCGTCATTCCGATTCGCACACAATGCGCCCGCGACCAAAGAAGCCTACTATTACCGAACTATTTTTGACGAGCTATTTCCACATCCCGACGCCGCCAAGTGCGTACCTGGAGGCAAATCCATTGCTTGTTCCACTCCAGCAGCAATCGCATGGGACCAAGCGTTCGTAACAATGGCCGATCCGTCAGGCCGCTCGATCGCTGTCCACAAAGAACGCTATTGACTCCAATTTTTCATTGGACTTTCGAAGCCATTGCGTTTGAACGATAATATAGCGTCGCTTCAGTTCGACAAAAACTCAAAATTTTAATCCGAGCAAATAGTCTATGCGTATCCGACAACTAACCCAATCCTGTCACTTGGCGATCAGAGAACCTGGTGCACTTTCAAAGTTAATCAGCTTTGTTTGTACAGTCTGTTTTTCCAGTTGTGTTTTTGCGCAAGACGTTAGCTTTCGCGAACAAATCCAACCGATATTAGCTGAGCATTGCTTTGCTTGCCATGGACCAGACGAAAAACAGCGTCAGGCCGACTTGCGACTTGATCTGGAAGACTCTGCAAAAGAATCAGCAATTCTTGCTGGCGATGCTCAAAACAGCGAACTCATCGACCATATTGAGTCCAACGACGAAACCGAATTGATGCCGCCACCCGAATTCAAGAAACCCTTAAGCGAAGCGCAGAAACAAACCCTTCGCCGCTGGATTGACCAAGGCGCAAAGTGGGAAAGGCATTGGGCCTTCGAACCCATTGCCAGCTCACAGCCTCCGGTCGACGATTCTCACTGGGCGCAAAACGAAATCGATCAATTCGTTCGCCAGCGAATGCAAACCAACGGTCTCTACCCTGCCCCACCAGCCGATCGTCGCACTTTGATTCGCCGTGCTTATTTCGATTTGATCGGTATCGGCCCAACGCCAGAACAAGTTGCCGCGTTTGTCGATGACACGGACAAAAATGCATTCGAAAAAGTTGTCGATGGACTTATGTCATCACGACATTATGGCGAACAAATGGCTGTGGCTTGGCTCGACGCCGCAAGGTTCGCGGATACCAATGGTTATCAAAATGATTTCGTGCGCTCGATGTGGCCCTGGCGCGACTGGGTAATCGAGGCTTTCAATAGAAATATACCTTATGACGAATTTATCTTAGAACAATTGGCGGGTGATATGCTGCCCAATCCGACGCAGTCGCAACTGGTTGCATCAGGCTTCAATCGCAACAACCATTCGGTCACCGAAGGCGGTTCGATTGAAGAAGAATGGCGAATTGAGAATTGTATCGATCGCGTCGAGACCACTGCGGCAACCTTCCTCGGCTTAACGATGGGATGTGCCCGGTGCCACGATCACAAATATGACCCCATCAGCCAAAAGGAATTTTACGAGTTCTTCGCCTTCTTCAACAATATCGACGAAAGAGGCGTCTACAACGAAACCCGCGGTAATGTCGAACCATTGATTCGGGTTCCAACCACTGAGCAAATCGCACAATTGGCAGAAGTCGATATGCAACTTGAAGCCAAGCAAAAAGAATTTGAAGTAAACGAGTCGACCGAAAATCGTTCCGCTGCAATTCTTTTGAAACAATGGCAACAAGATTTGGCTGACAAACAAACCATTCAACCGACATATGAGTTCCTGAATCCGGCCGGTATGTCCCCCGCGGGGCGGGCGCCTGCAGGTACCTATTTTGAACTTCCTGGCGAAGACAATGCAGCCGGCAGCGTTGATCAACCGGTGCTTTCCTTCGAACGAGACCAACCGTTTTCTTGGTCTGCTTGGGTTCATGGTTCGTCGCGAGGTTCGATCTTCGCGAAAATGGATGAAGGCTCAGCCTACCGCGGCGTTGACGCGATCATCCTAGATGATAGCCGACTCAAAATTCACTTGATATCGAATTGGAAAGTCAACGCAGTTGCTGTCATTTCTAAAACACGCCTTGTACCCGATGAATGGAATCATGTCACAGTCACTTACGATGGCAAATCTAAGGCCGCCGGTTACAAAATCTACCTCGATGGAACTAAGGTCGACGTCGACGTGGATCTCGACACACTTTCTGAATCGATCGAAAACGAGGTACCCTTCAAAATTGGCCAGCGAACGAATTCTGAATTTCTCAAGGGCCAACTTTCTCTTTTTCGCCTCTACGACCGAGAACTTTCGGCCGACGATGTTTTGTTGCTCTTGAAAGAAGCGGTTGTCGCCAACCAAAAACGCGATGAAAAATTAGAACTGAATCATGACAAGGTTGCCTACACACGCTACCTACAGCTGTTTGGGAACCGCGGCCTCCTAAACCAAATCGGTGAACTCCAGTCCCGACGAGAGAAACTCATCTCGCAGCAACAAACAACCATGGTCATGCGTGAACGCTCCGAGTATCGCGAAACATATCGATTGAACCGTGGGCAATACGACCAACCTGATACAACTGAGAAACTTTGGCCAGCAATTCCAATGACACTACCAACTCTCACGAATGCCCAACCCGCTAATCGACTTGGACTGGCACTTTGGATGGTAGATGAACGCAATCCATTGGTTGCTCGCGTTGCTGTGAATCGCGCCTGGGCAAAGTTTTTCGGTCGCGGTCCCGTCGAAACAGCGAACAATTTTGGTATCCAAGGCTCACCGCCGACACATCCGTTATTGCTCGATTGGCTTGCCGACGATTTCCGAAAAAACGGTTGGAATCTCAAGCGTCTTCACAAACAAATCTTAATGAGCGCCACGTACCAACAGGCATCTGATTTGACGGCCGAGAAACTTGAACTTGACCGCGACAATCGCTGGTACTCACGGGGCCCTCGACACCGATTGTCTGCCGAACAAATCCGGGACAACGCACTTGCTACGAGCGGACTTTTAGTCGAGCGACAGGGTGGACCATCGGTATTTCCATACCAACCGGACGGTTTGTGGGAAGAGTTGGCTGGTGGTGCGAGTAACGGTCCCTACAAACGGTCATCTGGCAACGACTTATATCGTCGCAGCCTGTACACCTATCGCAAACGCACAGTGTCCCATCCCACTACCGCGTCCTTCGACGCGCCCAATTGGGAAATTTGCCAAGTCAAACGTTCGCGAACAAACACACCATTGCAAGCTTTAGCTCTGCTCAACGACACAACCTATGTCGAAGCTGCCAAAAAATTCGCCGAACGAATTTTGCGCCATGGTGGCCAAGAGCTCGACGATCAAATTCGCTACGGATTGGTTTGCGCGACCTCGCGTGAACCCAACGCCAATGAATTGGAAACGCTTCGCGCTGGCTTCAACGCATACCTGGATTTTTACACTGCCAATCCACAATCGGCGACCGCATTGCTGGCAACCGGAGAGGCGGCAGTTGATCCCAGTTTACCTGCGGTCAGAACTGCCGCTATGACGTCGTTGGCATCGGTAATCCTGAATCTTGATGAAACCATCACCAAAGAATAGTTACGATAATGAAACGTTTTGAATCGGCAATCGCCAACAATCGTCGCGTGTTCCTGCAATCGACAGGACTGAGCCTGGGTGCAATCGCAGCGGCCAGCTTGCAACCAAATTTTGCAACTGCGCGGGTGCATAACGACGAACCGATAACAGGATTGCCGGGTCTGCCGCACCATCCTCCGACGGCCAAACGCGTGATTTACTTATTTCAATCGGGAGCTCCATCTCAATACGAAACTTTCGATTACAAACCAGAATTGCAGAAGCTGGCCAAAACAGAATTGCCAGACTCGATTCGCAATGGACAACGCCTTACCGGGAT
This sequence comes from Planctomycetaceae bacterium, assembly GCA_024642765.1. Taxonomy (GTDB): domain Bacteria; phylum Planctomycetota; class Planctomycetia; order Pirellulales; family Pirellulaceae; genus BJ22. Next base: position 616 of record JAHEAM010000238.1, on the reverse strand, counting down.
GACTTCGGGCCAATCATCATTCCCCATTGCGCCCTCAAAATTCAAGTTTGTCCAACATGGGCAATCGGGGACTTGGGTTAGCGAATTACTGCCAAACATTGCAAAACTTGCGGACAAATTTTGCGTCGTACGCTCGATGCACACAGAAGCTATCAATCACGATCCGGCCATTACGTTTTTCCAAACCGGATCACAACTGCCTGGTCGACCAAGCATGGGTTCTTGGATTGCATATGGCCTGGGTTCGCTGAATCAAAACCTGCCGTCGTTCATCGTGCTGCTTTCGCGCGGCACGGGACGCGCTGCAGGTCAACCACTTTACGATCGACTGTGGGGCAACGGCGTGTTGCCCGGGCAACACCAGGGCGTCAAGCTTCGCAGTGGAAACGAGCCCATTCTTTACCTCACCAATCCTGCTGGCTGTCCTCCTGAAATACGTCGTCGCATGCTCGACGATTTGCGCTCGCTAAACCAAGAGACGGCGGCCCGCACGCTTGATCCTGACGTGACAACGCGGATCGAACAATACGAATTGGCGTTTCGAATGCAAACCGCAGTGCCAGAATTGACCGACCTCAGCAACGAACCGCAAAGCGTTCTCGACCGCTACGGCCCT
>JAHEAM010000005.1 GCA_024642765.1 Planctomycetaceae bacterium | reverse complement strand
CCTTCTGGCCCTGGCAATGACGTTCCTAGCATCGTCGCGGAACTCAAGAAATATGCCGCGGATCGTAAGATCCCCAAAGGGGAGATGATCATGGGTTACGGCTATGACGACACCGTCATGCCGGGAGGTAGGTTGCTCAACCGCGGTGACCTGGACGAAGCCTTTCCTGACAATCCTGTTCGCATCGATCACGTCTCAATGCACGGCGCGGTGATGAACAGCCTGGCATTGAAAAAATACGGAATCAGCGCCGCGACCAAAACTCCGCCAGGGGGCGTGATCGTGCGCAAGCCGGGCTCCGAGGAACCATGGGGGCTCATCATGGAAACTGCATTCCTCCCGGTGATGGAGCAAGCCGAGCCGATGACCGCCCAGCAGGAAATCGATTGGACTCGAGCCGGCCAAATGCTGTATGCGGAGGCAGGAATCACGACCGCTCATGAGGGGGCGAGCCATCTTCCGCAATTCCAAACCATGAAGCGAGCGTCCGACGCTGGCGCGAACATCATCGACGTGGTGGCATATCCCTTTGTCACGGATGTGGACAAGGTGCTCGCCGAGTTTCCCGTGTCCGAGTGGACCAGGTACAAAAACCACTTCAAGGTCGGTGGAGTGAAGGTCACGCTCGACGGTTCGCCGCAAGGACGAACGGCATTCTTCACGACTCCCTATCTCACAGGTGGTCCCGCCGGCGAGAAGGACTGGAAAGGTGAGCCGACCTTTCCCCAGGACCTTGCCAATCAAATGGTCAAGAAGGTCTATGATTTGAAAGTGCCGTTGATCTTGCATTGCAACGGTGATGCGGCCATCGACGCTTTTCTCACGGCCTACGAGTTCGCACGCGGCGGCGACTTCAGCCGCCCGTGGAACGTGACCACTATCCATACGCAATTCATGCGTAAGGACCAGATCCCCAAGTTTGTGAAATACAAGGTGCGTCCATCCTTCTACACGCTGCACACGTTTTACTTTGCGGACGCACATATCAAAAATCGCGGCCCGGCTCAAGCAGCATATATCAGTCCGATGCGCGATGCGATCGATGCCGGCTTGCGTCCGAGCAACCACACTGACTTTGTGGTCGCCCCTCTCGACCAGATGACCATGCTTTGGTCTGCCGTCAACCGTGTTTCCCGCGCCGGTGCGGACGTTGGCCCTGGCCAGCGAGTGACACCCTTCGAGGGCCTCAAGGCGATGACCGAATGGGTGGCCGAGCAGTATGACGAACAAGCCACCAAGGGCACCCTCGAAGTCGGCAAGCTCGCGGACCTTGTCATCCTCGACCAGGACCCGCTCAAAGTAAAACCGATGTCCATCAAGGACATCAAGATCTTGGAGACCATCAAAGAAGGCGCGACTATTTTTCCCGCACCAGCCGGTTTCAGCAAACCGATTGCGGCTTCATCGAAAAGTGAAGGCATGAGCTACCGATGGCGAGCCCATGTTTGTGACATGACCGAGGTGAACCAGGCCGCCGGCAAGGAGTGGATACTCGTTTCACTCAACGGCAAGCCAGTTGCTAAGGAGAAACCCCCGACGTTGAAATTCGAACGCGGTAAGCTCTCAATTTTCGGCGGTGTCAATCGTTTATCTGGTTCTTACGCTTTGATCGACGACGGAAGTGTGACTTTGGGGCAGCTGGTAAGCACCAAAATGTCGGGGCCACCGCCTGCGATGGACTTGGAGCTTGAATTCGCTAAGACCATGGCATCGGTCAATGGTTTCCATGTCCAAGGGAACCAACTTGACTTATTGAGTGGTGGAACGGTCGTTGCCACATTCAATATAGCGAAGTAAATCGCAGTCCATGTTAGATACGCAACCTCTTTATCGAAGTTTCAACACCATGAAATCTAATTGCGTACTCTTCGTCGCGCTCGTCGTCATCACGTCCACGGCTGTCGCTCAAACCGGATCATTGCAGGATCTGAGTCGAAAGCTAGAGTCGCTGCCGGAGATCACGATCTACTCCGCTAAGGAGATCCTCACACTTGATCCTGCCAAGCCTTCTGCTCAGGCGGTTGCTTTGGTGAATGACCGTGTTCTTGTGGTCGGATCAGTCGAGGAGCTCAAGGCGGCGGCAGGGCAGCAGCGGGTCATGGTCGACGACACGTTCGCCAATAAAGTCATCGTTCCCGGTTTCATCGCTCAGCACGATCACCCCATGCTGGCCGCAGTAACGATGACAACCTGGTTGCTCGTGTGCAATACTCCATGCCCTTTTTGCGAACTGGTGATTGTTGCAGGATTAAAGATTCCGTGAACGAATTGATGAAGAACTCCGTTGGCATAAATAAATTGGACAGCCGGGTATTTGCGGTTTTCCTTCTCCAACTCTCTGGCTGAATGTGTTCGTTGGAATTTGGTTGGATTGTCGCTGAAGGCAAACGGGTTGCAGCCGCCTGGACCGACCGACTCATGGGTCGCAGCGGGAGCAATGTTGGTGCTAGGAGTTTTGGCTTATCTGGGCATTCGTCGCCGTTGGATCATGTTCTACATCATTGCTTCTGTATTGATGGGGCTTGGTGCACTGGCCGTCATCAGTTCATAGCTGCCCTTTTCGCCGGGGTTAATTGATGGCATTACGACGGAAAGCTGGTGCGAAGGAAGCAACTTCAAAGGCTTACCAGAGGGATCTGGACAGCGAGGCGTAATCAACCTGCTGCGCTGCAAAACGATCCTGGAATGGCCGAGCGAATTCGAGCGGTGGATCGAGCCGTCACTAAAATTTCCACTGGACTTCCGAGTAGAAAATCATCCCCTCCGCGTCAAGCAGTGGGTCGCGATATTCCGTCTTCCTAAAATCGACTTGATTGCTGATTTGGACGTTTTTGGTCCAATTCCAAACAAGATTGGTGTAGATCGTCCGGTTCCGGATAAGCGGGAAGGTATCCCCTGATCTTGTTAACGGGGAATCGATGGCGTAACCGGCGTGCACGTGAAGTTTGGGAGTCAGGTACAAAAATCCTTCGCCCCAGCCGCCGCTTGATCGAATCGAACGGCCAGCTCCCGAGTCGTAGGTCTGACCAATACCTCCGTTGTACTCGCCCAGGCCAGCCCCAGTGAAGAACTCGCCTTGGAAACCCATCGATTCTGTCAGGTTCATCACCGTATCGACTCCGAATCCCCAGCAGTCCGCGATTTCTCTAATTGGACTTTGAGGATCGGGCGGAGCGAGAATGGAACGTGTGGTCCGCAACTGTCCCACGAAAGCCGAAGTCCCGATTTCAAAAAATCTCGCCTGTCGGCCGCCTGTGAGCTGTTCCATCGGTCCAAGACCAGCGTTGATTCTACCTTCGATGTTTGGCCAGCCGTTGTCTTCCTGGATTCTCGTACTTCGAGAGACAAGTACCGATTGGATGGGATCACTTATCGCGAATTGGAATAAGAGAGAATTTGAAGATGCGTCGCCGAAAGTTCGCTCCATCCTGGCCTGGCTACGAAATGAGCCAGTGTTTCCTGATGTAAACAGCGAAGCCAATGATATGACCGATGGTTTTCGGGGATTGAAGACGTCGTTTTGCAAACCCGCAGCAAATCTCCATTCTTCGTTCTTGAGTTCGCCAAAGGCGTTGTACGGAAGGAACCCGTAGCTGTCACCGGTCAGCGAGTCGTTGGCTATGAAAGCCAGGAAGGTAGCCGAAGGCGTAAAATCGCCGGCTTTTGGACCAACAAAAGTGCCGCCAAAGTTGGACTGTCTTGCTTGAATATCGAAGGTATTCGTGCTTAGCCCGAATGGGGACCCAGGGAGCAGAAACAGCGGCAAGCCCGGCGCGTAAGGTCTGTCGGTGCTGAAGACGGTCAGCGCAGAAAACGTGCCAAAGAGCTTGAGCTGGCTTGACCCGTTGAACATTGAAACAGTAATGCCTTCATCTTTCGGCATCACCGGGCCAAGCACTAGGGGCAGTGAAACCTCGCGAGTGTCCACGTCGTCATCATCGGACAGAACGAAACTGGTTGACGGCACCTCGCTGCTACCAGGTTGGCTCGACGATTGCCCTGATTGAGCCTTACTGATGGCTGGAAAACATGAACTCCAAAGCAATCCCATGAGCAGCGTCAAAATTAAGTGTTTCATGGCTTAAGACCCGGATCTCTCGACAACGACAAAATATTGGGTTCCATCGGATTTCAAACGGGTTCGACTTTAGCGATTTTGCGGATTGAGGGGACTTTCCGGCCTGTTCGCTGATGATCTACGATTTCCGTGCCAAATGGTTTGGCCATGTATATTTGCTTGCGAGTCCACGAAACCACCTCCAGTTGCGTGCGTCGCTGAAGTCGCCAAAATGAGAACCGAAGTTCCACATTCCAGAGTGACCGATGACGAGCGAGAGTAAAGGCAACTCCCACTAAATACACCTTTTTGAAGCAAAAACTTACCTTTCGCAACTCGCTTTAAGGTGTAGTTTTCCGAATGATAAAAAGTTGCGTTGGGCGTCGGTTCGGGGTATTTTCGATTCTTGTCGGTTTGCAATCGCCTCGTCCCAAACACGTTATATGCGTAATAATAGCGAATGATGGCAAGGCGCCCACAATCGGAAAAACAGATCGCGAGTTTTTTCATGCCTAACGTGACCGGGCAAGCCTGGGATGATCTTGAGCGTGGTATTGTTTTCGCACCCTGCGCGACGATTGCGAGCGAACGTAAACGAGGCGCTCTTCTCGAACATGCAAGACTGTTGCTGAAATAGTCGCGGCTACCGGCGAAGAGGCAATGACCAACAACTATCGGCTAATGGGCTGGGAACCCTACAAGCCAGTTGGTGAGCGAAGTCCCTCTCCAAGTAACTGTGGAGCCAGCTACTATCCGAAAGGATACGGTGACTGCCCAGAATGTGGTCACATTGGTTGAGGTTAACAGCTTCCGCATTTCGCGGTACCCTAGTGGTTTGTATCAGGGAACGATGGCCCCGCGTTAGAGGAAGTTCATTTCAATGTCGTCGCTGGCTCAAGAATTATTTTCAGGTTCCGTTGATGTTGTGGGTGATCTCCATGGTGACTTCGAAGCACTGCAGCAGATTCTCAATCTACTAGGCTATTTGCCAGATGGCTCTCATCCTAAAGGACGTCGTCTCGTTTTCGTTGGCGATTTGACCGATCGCGGGCCCGATAGTATCGCGGTTGTTCGCTGGGTTCGCGATTTGATTACCAAGGACCTTGCGCAGTGCGTTCTCGGAAACCACGATCTCAATATCCTACTCAACAAGCCCAAAGCGGATAACGGCTGGTTCTTCGAACTAGGTGACGACTCCATTCGAAAGGAAATCACGGATTTCTTTTTAGAACTGCCACTCATATTGATGCGTGACGACCTGCGTGTCGTGCATGCCTGTTGGCAGCCAGAAATGGTTTCGATGGCAAGTGATGCGACGAATGTGATCGACTTTTTTCAGCTGCATCGTTTCAATATCGACATCGGCATTGCCAAACGCTCCGATTTGAAGACGTGGCAGAAGGAAATGCGTCATCAAAATTTGAACCCTGTCAAAGTCTTGACATCTGGATTAGAGGTCCGTTCCGAATCGCCTGTCATATTGAAAGGAAAAGCGAGTTCACTCGAACGCTATCCGTGGTGGACGGACTATGAAGACGAGACGGTTTGTTGCTTTGGCCATTACGGATTGTCGCGTTCGAAAAGCCGTAACGAGTCGCGAGCAATTTGCATTGATTTCGGCAACTCAAAACGCTGGACGCATGCCGCAGCCAGCGACGAGTTCTGCTTGGCTGCCTACCGTTTCCCCGAACACCAAATTCAATTCGCGACGGGAGATATCGTAACGCTTGACCTCGGCGAACCAAAGACTCGCAACCGAGGGGCGTAATCCAATCAATTGCGACATTCCCTTGATCTTAATTTTTCGACGATGAAGTTCGTCGCCTGTCCTAAATGCTAGCAAAGTCATTTTTTTTTGACTGTCCTGCAGAGATTCCCAATCACCTTAAAACAGGCGTTTTTTCGGGAAAATCGTTGTATTCAGCCCGAAAAATTGGTCCAACTGGCATATTGGGTCGGCCATCGGGCTATAATGTTCTCGGGCGAAGGAAAGTTTGAGGAACAATAGTCTGGGGTGCTGATATATCGATTAACGACAGATGTGCCACCGACTGGGCACACAAACGAAACCAAAATTGTTTGGGCTACTTGGCCTAAGTGAGTTTTTGGTGCGATCGTAATTAGGATACTAACCGAATGACCGTTGGCGAGAATCATTTGATTCAAAACCAACCCAAAAACTATGCTCAAGCCACTTCCATCATCCAATTGGCACTCCTTTGGGTCTTCACGGGCGACAGTTCGTGATCTCAGCAGGTCTGATGCGCACCAGCCTTCGAAGCCAATCTGCTGCGCCGGACTATTGCGCCGCGGCGGACTTTCGCTTTTGGAGTTGTTGGTGGTTCTGACGATTTTGATCGCACTTGGCGGAATCGTCGTTTCGACTTTGCCAGGCATTTTGGAACGAACTCAGGTCGCCACCGCGGCAGCGAATGTCCCACAAATTGATTCTAGCATTCGTCAAAATTGGATGTTGCATCAAGGCCGTATTGGTAGCCGTTTCGATGCACTTGTTACGGGAACCAGCGGGCTCGATGGTGGTGTTCCCAAGTACATTGGTGGCGCGCAGTATTTTCAAACGGTTTCGATCAATTCGGTCGAATTGCTTGCGCTCCAGCGAATCGGTGTGAATGAACTTGTCCCCGCAACTGAAAACGCTGCCGACGCGACGTTTGAATCGCATCAACAACAACCAGTCGTTTTGACTGCTGATGCTTCGCTATGTGCGATCAATAATTCGGATGCAGCAAGTTTCGCGCAGAGACTTTGGAACTTGCGATTGGAACCGAAGTCGAAATTGCTCGTCTTCGGAATCGGTTCTCAATGTAGTCTTGTCGGTTCTAGTAAGGAGTCATTATTTGCGGAGGCTCCCGTACATTTTTCTGACAATCAAATGACTAATCCGAAAAACATGTACGCCCGTTATCTAATCGTCATTGAATTGACTCCGGACGGTGAGTCGGCGGCAAACGCACGTTATGTTGGGACTTGTGCGCCGAGTCCTGATGGCTTGCGTTCCATTTCGCAAATACTTCAACGTCATTACAACGAACAACTCTAGATCACTTCCACTGTCTAAAGCGATACTAATGAATCAGGTCAATTTCAAAGAGGCGAACGCTTTCGCGCGAACTGCTGGGAATTATCCCCGGTCGCGTCGTGGCGTTACGCTGTTGGAGTTGTTGGTTGTGTTGGTGATTGTGACAGCGACGGCGCTGATCGTGGTACCGACATTGACTTTATCAATTGACACGCCTTCTCAGGCCAAAGTTTCACCAGATGAGATCGTAACTCAACAGACAATGACGGTCGTTCGAGAGGCGCTCATGGGAGCTGATGGCTTGTTAGATAACATGGCGCACAAACCGGAGGTCATGCCGCGACAGGTAGCCGAACTTTTGGAAGCCGAACCTCCAGAACACGTCAAAAAGGATGCACCCGAACTATCGACGTACGATCCGCTGATCGGTATCGGTTGGCGCGGGCCCTATTTGATGCCAACGGGTCGCAATAAATCTGGCTTGCCGACAGTCGTCGATGGCTGGGGTAACGAACTGCAGATTCAAGTAGACTTTGACGACGACGGCGCTGTTGACTTGGAAGAATCCCGTTATGCCCGAGTTGTTTCACCAGGCCCCAACGGCAAACTTGAGACGCCTAGTGACAAATCGAATATGAAACCGGGTGTCAATCTAAATCGCGAACTTACCATGGAGGAGTGTGGTGACGATGTCGTGATGTTCCTGAGGGTTCCTGACTTTCGACAATAGGAGTTCGTGTTCGTTCACGATCATGAAATCCATGTCTGCTCGCTGCCGAAGAAATCTAGCGTTTTTTTTTGCCATTGGCCTCAAACCAAATCCGCGGACGAAACGCCGCCAGGGTTTGACTCTCTTAGAACTACTTGTTGTCCTGATCATTTTGGCGATCATGGCAACCATTGCTGTTCAATCGATCCAACCTCGAGTGGAAAACGCTCGCTTCGAAGCGACGCAAAAAACACTTGAACACGTTCAAAACGCGATTCTCGGCGCAACCGACAAACGCCAAACCGATGGCACACCGATGATTGATGGTTTTTTCGCCGACATCGGACGTCTGCCGCGATTGGTTGAGCCAACCTTGCCGATTTCCGTTGCGAATCCGCCGAATGACATTGAAAAAATCCCCACAACAAATCTATCCGAATTGTGGGATCCACAGTGTCGATTGGCCCAAGAGTTTCCTTTTCAATTTCGCGCGGGACCGGTAGAGCCCAACGACTATTCGGAAATCAAACTCGCGTGTGGTTGGCGTGGTCCTTATTTGCAATTGTCGATTGGTGCCACCAAGATTGTCGATGGTTGGGGGAACCGTTTTGGGACCGAGCTCGACGCGTCGATGCAGGTGATCAAAATAATGGCAACTCCCAAAGTCGAGGCCCTCGACGTGCCACTGGTCGTCGATTTATCCGCCGCTAAAGTTTCCGTAACCGGCACAATCGTCGAACTGGGACCCACGACAGGGGATATCAAAGTTGTCTTACTGGCCCCAAACGCCGAAAGATCACTAAACGAGTTGGTCGTCTATGACGATGAAGACGATGAGCGTCTCTTTTTTCAGTTTGACGCGGTGCCCATTGGGTTGCGTGCTGTTGTTGTCCAGGTAGGAACCGAACGCATTGTGAGATATATCCAAGTACCGCATGGCGGCGTCACAATGACCGTGCCCATCGGAAAAGTGAATTCGAACATCAACGTTGACAAACCAGAATAATGCCCAAGAAACCCTCGATTTCGATTTTCTTGATCAATGAAAATCAAGCGACTCGCGCCGATTTAACCGCAAGTCGGGTGGTGACATCGATCGAGTCGCTGGCGACGAACAATGCCAACGATTGGCGCGCGGCGGTCAAGGCTTTGGTACAGTCTGCTCAACCGCTTGGGCGGCGGGTCGTTGTGTTGAGCAATGCGGTCAACTCGCATTTGATTTCGATTCCTCGAGCGAGCGTTGCTCAAATGACGCCCGACGAAATCGACAACGCCTTGCGTTTTGAAGTCGAAACTCTTTCGGGAATCGAAATCGAGGACATTGCTCTCGTTCGCGTCGAAGCCTACGACGATTTAAGTGGCGACGTACGGTTTTGGGTCAACGTAGTTCGAGAATCCGAGTTCAATGAAATTGCGGATTGGGTAAAGAACCAAGGCGTAAGGACAGTTGAACTGGCTCACCCTGCCGGCTTCGGAAGCAACAGCCAGTCGAGTGAGAATTTTAGGGAGCTGTGGGGCAACACTGCGTTTCAGTTTGACGCCAAATCTCGAAAATTGGTTGAGTTTCATCGCGTGGTTGCGTCTGTCGCGAGTGACGAGCCAACCTCAAAGTTCGATTTGGGTTGGCCAAACGAAATTCTTGGAATCGACGGGACTGCGATTGCCCATGACCTTTCGACTTTAGCTGAGCTCGAGGGATGGTTTCAGTCGATCGCAAGTCAAATATTTGAAAACCATTCTGGCGTTCCAATCTTGCGCCGCAAACGAGCAGCCAGTTCGTTTGATTGGCGACCATTACTCGCGACAGGACTTATTTGTGCTGTTTTGGTTGGCTGCATCTTTCACCGCAATTGGCTCCAGACACAGATTGCGAACACGATTCAACTAACGGAAGAAGTTGCGTTGCCCAACGCGAGAAAAAAACGTGACGACACCGAGACGTTGAAACTATTGGAACAACTCAAGGAGCAAGAGTCGGAAGCCCTGAGAATTAACAACGAATTGAAACGTGTCAAGTTCTTTTATGACAATCAACGTGATCGCTTGGCGCATCTTCTAAAAATGGTCGGCGAATTGAGAACTACTGAAATGGTTGTTCAAGAATTTACCAACGACCCCAACGGAATGGTTGTTGCCGGCATAACACTCAATGGCGAGGCTGCCCCACTCCTCGCTAACCGACTCAAACTTTTAGCAGCGCCACTGGGTTGGAAAGTATCCGGGGCAAATCAAAAGGGCCAACAAAAAATGGTCAGCGGAGGGCCTTGGACGTTTCAGATTTTACTGGAAGACGTCGGACCTTTCGAGTCAGCACCTCCCGATGTTGTTCCCAACACTACGTCGCCCACCATTCGCGGAAAGTTCTGAGGAGGCGAGGATGAACCCAAAATCAACGACTACCCGCCGCGAAAGATTCCTTTTGACGTTATTTCCAGCTGCGTTGGTATTGGCCATTTACTCTGTGTTTTTCGCGTATCCGCTGCAACGCTCCTATCGGGATCAAAATGCTGCTTATCGCGCTGCGCAGCTGGTTGCCGTTAGCGAAGTGGACGCTCAAGCTGCCAGTGACAAGCTGGAATCGACGCGCCAAAGCCTCAATCGACTGAAAGCCAAGAACCAAGCCAGCCTCAGCAGTGTTCAGGACCTTGGACACACATGGCGAAACTTGCAGAATCGCTTGGATACTTATCAACAAGTTACTGAAACGCTACATGCCAATGATCTGTCGGTTGTCTACCAAGGCGAGGCAACCGAGCCGTTGGTATCAGCCTACTGCAAAAGTTTGACGGCCATCATCGATCGACAAGCCACGCAAAAGTTGTCCTTTTGGGAAGTCGAAGTTGAAGGTTCATACCCCGACATGACCAATTTCCTCTCAGAATTGGCCGAAAAGAAAATGAATCTTGTCCCCGTAGCAATTAGTATGAAATCATCTTCTGAGTCACATGGCATGATCAAGAATTGGAAGATCGTTTTTCTGATTTGATTTTCAGTACGTCATTTCTCAAATGGTCAATTGCAGAAGTAACTCGTATTACGGAAAAGTCAGTGTCCCACAATCCGAATCCATCAGTCGTTGAATTGAAATTGAAGGCGGCACTGGCTCTCGGTGCTTCGGATATCCACTTGGCCGCCAACAATGAGTCTCGTATTCGTGTTGCCGGTAAGCTCGAGTCGCTAAGCAATACAGCTGGATGTGTAACCGATACTGACCTTCGTGAATGGTTGGTCTCCTCACTGACTGACGAAGAGCAACAACGCTTTGAAACTCGCGGTTCATTCGATGGGGCTCTGACCTTTCAAAACGCGTCACGACTCCGGTTCAACGTGTTTCGCAGCAGCGGACATCTAGCAATTGCGTTTCGCAAGCTTGAAGACGAGTTCCGCGAGTTGAGCGCATTGGGACTAAGCGACGAGCTCTATCGAATCTGCGACTTGAAATATGGACTCGTATTAGTTGCCGGCCCCACGGGCTCTGGCAAAAGTACTACGCTCGCAACCCTAATCCATCGCATCAATGCCTCTCGAGCGGCGCATATCATAACAATCGAGGATCCGATTGAATACGTGCACAAAAGTCAACAATCACTTGTCAATCAACGGCAGGTCGGCGTTGACGCACCCAACTTTCATCAGGCCCTGATTGATTCGTTACGGCAAGACCCCGATGTGATTCTCATTGGCGAGATTCGCGACCTCGATACCATCCGGACTGCGATCACGGCTGCCGAGACGGGGCATCTCGTTTTGGCATCGGTTCACGCGAGTGATTGCGTCGGTGCCGTTGAGCGCTTGATCAGCGCCTTTCCAGCGGACGAACAAAACATGATTCAACGACTCCTTGGGATGGTAGTGCGATGCGTAATCGCCCAGCATTTGATTCTCGCTGAGGCCAATGCGAAATCCCAGTCAACAAAATCTGTGGAGCAAATGCTAGATACGAACATTGACTCTCAACGTGTTCTTGTATCGGAAGTCATGTGGGGCACGACGGCTATCTCCAATTTGATCGCCGCGGGGCAAACCCGCCAAATAGCTTCGATGATGGAATCAGGTGCCAGCGAAGGAATGCAAACGCTCGACGCGTGCCTAGCGCAGTTGTTGAAGCGAAGGAAAATTTCCGAGTCCACCGCGCGATCCCTTGCGAAAAACCCTACGTTAGTAGTCGAACGCGCAAGGCGATAAACTTTCGGCCAAAACATTCTGCGATTTTGGATCAAAAGGTCGGCCGACGGCACTGCTAGCGCCTGCTGCAAATTTTTACTAGGCCACGAGACCCTTAGTAACCAGCATGAAAACATCTTCGAGCGTTGGTTCCTTCTCGGCAAAACTGGCAATTCCCACATCCTTGTCGAGCAAGTTTCGCAATAGTCCTTCGGCGTCGTGATCCGGTGAATCGAACTCAATCACGACCCGCTCGCCGTCCACCTGAACGTCGCGGACTTGTGGACTGCTGCGTATAATCGACAAACCAAGATCCAAATTGCGAGTAACGCGAGCCTGAATGATGTGATTGCTCCGAATCTGGCGGTAGACTTCGTCGATCGGTCCATGCATCAACAAATTCCCACGCTCGATGATCCCAATCGACGTGCAACAGTCGGCTAGCTCCGTAAGAATGTGACTGGAGATCAATATCGTTTTGCCCATTCGACGCAGTTCTTTCAACAGGGCTTTGACTTCGACGCGTGCGCGGGGATCCAATCCGCTCGCGGGTTCATCCAAGATCAGAACTGGCGGATCATGAACCAAAGTTTTCGCGAGGCACAATCGTTGTTTCATACCGCGCGAAAGCCCGTTGACGTAGTCGTTTCGCTTGTGCGTTAAGTCCAAAAGTTCAAGTACATCCGGGATAATTTGCTTTCGCTGCGAGCGTGAAAGCTGGTAGGCAACGGCAAAGAAATCCAAAAACTCCCAAACCTTCATACCATCATATACCCCAAAGTCGTCGGGCATGTAACCGATGCTTCGTCGCACGTTCATGGGATCGGCCGACACACTGTGTCCATTGACGCGTGCATCGCCGCGACTCGCACGCAACAAAGTGGCCAGGAATCGAATTGTTGTACTCTTGCCGGCACCGTTCGGGCCGATGAAACCGAACATTTCGCCCTCACCAATTTGCAGGCTGAGGTCCTTCACGGCGGTGAATTCACCGTATTCTTTTCCAAAATGTTCGATTTCAACCATTGCCATAGGTATGTTTTTCGCAAGTTGATTTAGGGATTTTCAAAAACGTACTTCGCTGCGCAAATTTTCGTTGGCGTTATTGGTCACCATCTTTTTCCGAGTTGGACATTATGTCGTTTTCGTTATTTTGCTGGTCGTCTGAAGCATCTTCTTCGGTGGTTTCGGAATCAAATTCACCCGTGTCCAAGGACTCTTCGAACTTCCGGAACAAGTCTGATTTCCCGATAAAGTCGATCAAAGTATTTTCATCTGGCTTCGGTTCACTTGCTTTTGGCAAGCGCAGGTGTGCGACCACCAGCGTCGCCGATTTTTCTTGGGTCACATTAGGGGCAACGGTCGACTGTTCGTTCATCGCAACAGTGCGAGCAAACATCCGAATCTCACCGTCGTTTAGCGTCAACTCTTGCGTGACGACGTCGAACAATTCACCTACCCCCAAGCCCTTTTGGGATTGCTTCGACGCCTGCGCGTAAGCGCTCACGAATCTCTCGTAATTGGTTTCAAGAGACGCTATATCCAATGCAGCACCGCGCTGTCGTGTTTGTCGTTGAAGCGCAAAGATCAAGTCCGAATTCATACCCTGTAGTTCTGGGTGCTGCAACAATGCCTCAATTTTGGCAACACCTTCGGTGAACAGCTGTTCGTTGCTCAAAGTCACTTCTTTGTCAAAAAGAGAGGGCCAAATTTCTCGGCAAGTCGCATCAATGCTTTGAAAGTCCTTTTGGGCGTACCAATAATTGTAGAGTTCCGCAGCCGAGGCGTTCTGCCAATCGAGTTGTGCTTTCTGTCCGGCCACCAATTCTCCGATGAGTGCAAATTCAAACTGACCGGGCTTAAGACAACGCACGACGCCAGCATCCAAATAATCGAAATTCGTATCGTTCTGGATATTATCACCATCGATCAGTCGCAGGGCACCGCCTAAATCCATCAGCGTTTCTTGGTGGGTCATTCCGGTGGAATTGGAAGTGACCAAGAAATTTCGTAATAGATTAGCTTCGATTCCCGTTTCGAAAACGACGGGGCGCAGTGTACTCTTCGAATCGCTATTGGACTTGAACGGCAGGGCCACAGAATCCCTACCATTCATCTCAATTTGATAACGAGTCGAGAGTGACGAATAGAGTGCCGAGTATTGCGTCAAGTGACCGCGAGCATAGCCGTCATGCATTTCCAGAATACCAATCTGTGTTCTACTGCGCACGAATCCAATATCCAACGAGGCCAATTTGACAACCGCCACCGCACCGATAAGCGAAATGATGGGCATCGCGATCCAAGCCCATTCAACACGTCCCATCAACTTGAAGATCAGCCAATTCACTGGCACCAAGACTAACAAATAAATGCTCAGGAGTTGAAGAACGAATTTGGGTGAGGGTGGAGTGATCCCAGCAACCCGAACAATGTTTTTTCGCGCCGCCTCGGCCACACCAAACGAGTCGTTCCAGGCTCCCATTCCGGCCTGTTCGTTGAATCCATAGCCACCAAACATCCACGGGTCGATCTGGGCATCCAAGGCCGACGACTCAATATTGAACCCACCGTCGAGCGGGTTTTGCGAATTGAACCAAGGGTTCACATTAGAATTCCCCAGCGACGACACGTCGTCATTCCAGAGTGACAAATGAGTTCGGCTTACACCCACTTCACCACCGAGGTCACGACTCAAAAATCTCAAGTTTGTGCCAAGAATCGGATTGAATGTTGATCCATAGCGACCTTCACTCCAGCGAAAGCCAACGTTATCGAATTCAGCTTTATAAAACTTCCTCACAGGCCGTCGCATCAGAGCGTTGTGGATGAAAGAACTTGCGTTCGGCCACTTCTTAAAGCGAATGTCCTTGAGCGAAAATCCCGTCACCACAATCCGGCCGCGCCCCAGATTTTTTTCAGCGACAAGTTCACCTGTCCCTTTTATAAACATTGCGTCGTCGTTGAGTTCCAATTTCACACCCAACATTGGCGCGGACGTTGGGACGCGAAACTCCCATTTGCGGTCAGGATTCTTAAGTATATTCGTCGACCAGTTTTCGTTCAGCTCCAGCAGATGTTTATCGCTTAGATTGATCGCAGCTGCCGAACTAGCAGGCAAGTACGGCCCAAGAAAACTCGCTTGCAATGTCTCGAGCGAATTGGGCCCACTGACGATCAATTGCCCACCAAAGTGTAGCCAGTCAATGATCGCAGTTTTTTGTTCGGACGTAAATCGTTCGGGGTCCATTCCATCCCACAACACGTACGCCGTTGTTGTCCAGGCTAGCGCCGATGGAGCAAGCGGCAACGAGCCCTCGGCGTCGGGCATCACAATGTGATAAAAGGCAGGCGAACTCATCGAACCCAAATTCGGTAACTTGATGCAGTCAAGGACCTTGAGATAAGAATAGGAATCAGGAGCATCAACCAACACTACAAAATGGTATTGATAGGGCTTCAACGGCAGTACCGGCTGGACGGTATCGACGACTGGCACCTGGCTTTGGTTGTTAATCACAAACCGTACATTCACCGATTTAGTGGATGTGTTTTCATCACAAGGAATAAAGACTAGCGATTCCAATGTCTTGGGTTGTTCCTTTGGCATTGCGACTAGGCGCCGAGTTTCAACGAAACAGTTGGTACCTGGAACCTCGGCAACACTGCTCACGGAACTCATTCCGGTTGTTAGCATTTCGCCATTGGCATCGTAATTATTGGCTTGGCTGCGCAATGCTGTTTGCACCCAGTGCCCGGGCTTGGCTCGATTGCTTTTGATTTCCTGATTGAAAATACCTGGGTACAAAACGGCGGGTTTGTTTTCGAAATCAGGCTTGGCCGGCTTGTTCTTCGTTTCCTTCTCTTTGGGATCCTGAGGTTGGTCTTCCTTCACGCAGCCCCCGCAGCCAGCAAACAACAATATCCCAAGCAAAAGCACCAGCCAACGTCGCCATTGAAGATTTTCGGTTTGCATATCGCCTATCATTTCACTCACACACACGCCACAAACACTGGGCACTTGCTCAATTATCTTTGTCGAGCTTCACGGCCTATCGATTCTCTGGATGACGAAGCACAAGTTTGGGTTACCCTAAATCAAGCCCACAGCGCAGCGGACGATTCTTCTAGGAAAACCGAGAGTTGGTACCTTACGACTAACACTAGTCTTCATCCAATCAAAAATCGACTGGCTGTTAGTTTTGTTCCAATTGTAATCGCGCTGCAATCATCGTGTTGCTGAGCAACATGGTAACGGTCAACGGCCCCACGCCACCGGGCACAGGCGTGATTGCTCCTGCTACTTGAGCGACTTCAGCGAACGCGACATCACCAACCAACCGATCGCCGACCCGATTAATGCCAACATCAATGACCGTCGCACCTGGTTTGACCATTGCAGCCCGCACGAATTCGGGTTGACCAATCGCGGCAACTAAAATATCCGCATCGCGCGTAACATCAGCTAAATTCGGTGTACGGCTGTGACAAATCGTAACCGTCGCGTTTGCCCATTCGGGACCTAACGGACTGGTACGTTGAACAAGCATTGAGGCTAGGGGTTTGCCAACAATGTCACTGCGACCAATCACACAAACCTTCTTACCGCTGGTTGGCAATTGGCTGCGATAGAGGATTTGCACGACTCCATAGGGAGTACAAGGCAGGAATCGCGGGCGGCCTTGAGAGAGCAAGCCAACATTATATGGATGAAACGCATCGACGTCCTTGCGCCAATCGATCGCATCGAGCACTCGCAATTCTTCAATCTGCTTTGGAACTGGCAACTGAACAAGAATACCCGACGTGGCAGAGTCTGCATTGAGACGCTGGACCCACCCCAGCAACGTCTCCGTTGTCGTGTCGGACGGCAACCGGTGCAACTCACTCAACATCCCAACTCGCTCACATGCGAGCTGCTTGTTGCGCACATAAACTTGGCTCGCTGGGTCCTCGCCGACCAACACAGCGGCCAACTTCGGAACAATTCCCGTTTCTTTTGTGAACTTTGTGACGTCGACTTTGAGTTCTTTTTGAATTTCCTTCGCGATTGCCTTTCCATCCAAAATTCTGGCCGTCGTTTGTGTCGAATTGGGCATGCACTCACTCCATAACAACTATTATTTTTGCTTGTGCACCATTATCTACGAAAACGTTGCGGTCGAACACCTCGGAACTCGCTTTCTGGGTTGGCTTTGCCCTTGAGACTTTGCAATAAAAAATGCCGCAGGTAGGAAGTCCTGTCGCAAAGTGTATAGCGCAAGTCGTTTTTTTTGCTACATGCCCTCAATTCGCAATGCGTTCCGTTTTTCAGAGCCTGCAAACGACATTGATCTGAGCCAAAATCAATTCCGCGAATCCAAAGGCAACATGGGTAATCACACCTCCATGCAGTATATTGACCTAACGTCAAAAACAGAATTGTGAACGAGGAGTCTGGCTTAAAAAATGATTTTCCGATGGTGGCGTCAAAGACGGCGGCGCAAGCTCCTTGCGCAAATGCCGGACTCAAATTTTATCACTTTGTTATCGACCTCGATTCGAACTTATGCAGACTGGCCGCAAAAGCGGCAACAGAAGGCCCAACAGGACGTTCGCGTTTTCATCGCGGAGAAGAACTGGGAGGGCTGCAACGGTCTGCAAGTCAATGAGCAAATGAAAGTGGTCGTTGCCGCGCAAGCTGCAATGATGTTGACGGGCGTACAGGACTACTATTTTGATGGCGTCGAAACCATTCTGCTTTATCCCTCTTCTTTTCGGCGGAAGTCGAGTAACGGTTTGATCGTCAGCGAAAAGCCGTTGATTGGCGAAGCGTGGCATCGTGGTCCCATCGTCCTGTCATGGCGTGACGTCGAAATCATTACGCCGGGTCGAAATGTTGTGGTCCATGAGTTAGCGCACCATCTCGATGGACTTGACGGCGACATCAGCGGCAGCCCAATCTTGGGAACTAGTGAACAACAAGAGCGTTGGGACGCGGTATCAAAGGCCGAGTACACCACGTTTCGCGATCGACTGGATCACGACCGGTCAACATTCTTGGACCCCTACGGTGGCACGAATCAGGCCGAGTTCTTTGCCGTCGCCAGCGAAGCTTTTTTCGAAGACCCCCACGGACTACGCTTCCATCACCCACGCCTGTTCTTTTGCCTGACCGAAGTCTATCAGGCCGATCCCACGGATTGGTAAAATTATGAACCCCTCTCCGCGTTCCCATTTTTTGATTGGGAACGTTTAATAAGTAACATGAAACGGGCCAAGTCAACAATGTGACTTGGCCCGTTTGCAGATCTAGTTTTATTGGACCCGAACTAATCTTCCAGCTCGGTGCTCCAGTAGGCGTCACTGATGAATTTTTGCCAACTGTCGATGCGACCGGAGTGACGCCAGTAACCCGGGTTCCAAGTCGGCTGGACCGGAGTTTTTCGCAATTTCATATTGGCTTGTTCCGGTGTGCGGTCGGCCTTGCGATGATTGCAGGTCACACACGCCAATACACAATTCGTCCATGATGACACGCCACCGATTGCACGAGGCAAAACGTGATCGATCGTTAAGGCGTCAGGCTCAGGTCGCTTGCCACAGTACTGGCAAGCGTGATGATCACGCTTGAACAGGTTTCGACGGTTGAACGCGACATTCGCGGACGGTAGGCGATCGAATCGCACTAGAGAGATTACTTCTGGAATCCGGAAGCGAGACGATACGGCTTGAATGAAGGGCTCGTTTGGGCCGAGTTCCAGTGTCGACCAGTCGTCCCAATCATAGAGTTGAAAATCGTGAGGGTCGACGATCCGAGCGCTCGAATTCCAAACGAGCGTGATAGCTCGCGACACAGTCGCGATATTCACGGGTTGCCAATTCCGGTTCAAAACCAAAGTCGGTCGTCGCAGGGATGCCGAGATCAAGACAATGCTCCTTCAATCTGGCGGTGGTTGTGGGTCAGTTTACTTACGAATCAGACTCGCGGTCAGTTCAAAACACTAGCCAACACTTAACTTAAAGTATGGCTCATGCCCCAATCATTGACAACTTGAGCTTCGTTAAAGTTGCTTCAAAAAGCGAATTCATCGGGTTGTTTTTGGAAAATTCCCTGTGAAACAATCCCCTAAATACTCACGAAAACGGACGCCAGAAATGTCCGAAGGTTCACACGATGCGCCATGAGGGAATGCGAAGTAACCCCAAGACTGATAGTCGCCGACAGTCCTTGCGTAATTATTCCCGCGAGAAAAACTACCAATCGATTATTTGATAGCGAGGTTGAAGCTCCCGGCCGAAACAAAAACAAACGCACTTGTCGCGACAGGAGCGCGATCTCTCGGCAGGTTACCAAAGGAAACAATTCGGAAAGTTTTTTTGGGACAGATCCTTACTTCCCCAAGTAGTGTTCGATGTAATAGTAGGCCGCAGCACCTGAGAAGAAACCAATCAGCGCCAGAGGCGTGATATTTTTTAAGTACCAGATGAAGCTGATTCTTTCCAAGCCCATTGCAGCAACTCCTGCCGCCGAGCCAATAATCAAGCAGCTACCGCCGGTCCCAGCCGTGTAGGCTAGGAACTGCCAGAAATTATCGTCTCTCGGAAAATCGTACATTTCGATACCCGCAGCCACGAGCGGCACATTGTCCACGATGCTTGACAGCAGACCGATAATTAACGCCACCAAATCGATATTCCCAACAGATTGATCGAGTTGAAGCGCCAACCCCTTGAGGATTCCCGTGCTCGCTAACGACCCCACCGCCAACAAAATCCCTAAAAAGAACAAAATACTCGAGGTATCAATTCGCTTCAGAATTTCCACCACATGTGTCGAACTGCGCGTCGCTGTATCCAAGTCATTCCGGACAATTTCGGCGGCGATCCACAAAACACTCAGGCTCAGCAACATACCCATGAACGGAGGCTGATGCGTGAGCAACTTAAAGACTGGAACCGAGAGCAAACCCAAAACGCCAATTGCAAACAGCAGATTCTTCCAAAATGGTGCAATTTCAATTCGTGATTCATGATCTTCTTCCGGCCGTTCCACGTTTCCACGCATGAACAGCGACACAAGAATGAGTGGAACTAAAAAGCAAACCAAACTAGGCACAAACAAACGAATAGCTACTTCCGAAACGGAAATTTTATCTTTGATCCACAGCATTGTGGTCGTCACGTCACCGATGACCGTCCAAGCCCCACCTGCGTTCGCCGCACAAACAATCATCCCCGCAAAAAACAATCGCGACTTCTCGTCTTTAACCAATTTCCGTACCAAGGAAATCATGACGATAGTGGTCGTCAGGTTGTCGAGGACAGCAGACATAAAAAAAGCAAGAAACGAAATCACCCACAGTAATTGCAACTTATGATTCGAACGAATCCGGTCCGTGATAATCGAGAACCCTTCGAAAGCATCCACCATCTCGACGATGGTCATCGCACCTAACAAGAAAAACAAAACGCTGGCGATTTCCGCAAGGGTATGATTCAACTGACCTTCGATGGCGTACTGCTGAGAAATCGAAATGTGCCCTTGCTCGCCAGCCGCGTCCTCTGTGGCAGGATGTTCTGCGGCCACTTCCTGCTTAAACCATTCGGGCACATTGGCTTCCGGTAAAAAACTACTCGCGTTGACGACGTAAATCGTCCAGCACACAACTCCCGCGAATAATGCAGGAGCCGCCTTGTTAATATGCAGATTGTGTTCGAAAGCGATCGCGGTGTAGGCCACCACGAAGACTGTGCAAATCAAGATGGTTAGGAACATGGATCCAGATTGTTAAGTTGTGTGTCAAAATGCTCAACTGAAACAATGATAACTAGGCTACCGCGTTCCAGTAAGGCGACTTTTTGTCCAGGTTCAATGTCCACTGTCCCCGCAATTCAAAATCAAGCACGGGCCCGCTCAGTTTGCTCGACGTTTGTGGACAACCAGTTGATTCGGTGCATATGTCCTTTTATGCTGATACGTCTACGAAGATAGTTGGGAACCTGGCATCCCCTCGGCAATATGACTATTTCGGCCTTAGAAATGCTTCGGATATAGGGCAACTACAAAGGGTTGTGAAATGAACTGGCGTTCGCGATTTTGGGCCTGGACTGCACTTACGTTGGTCGTTTTGGTACAGCTGCCGACAATTGGTTTTTGCCAAGAGCCAAAGTCCACGTCGATCGCGATTCCCAACCGGAACATTCCATCGGATGCAACACTTTTGGTCACGATTAGGCCCGCTGAGTTGCTCAACGGTGCCTATGCCGAATGGATTCCTGTCGAGATCATCACGGCCGCCGGAACCCAATATTTGGGATTCGATCCGATGCAAGTCCAACATGCAGTCGTCTTCGCAAGCAAAATGGTGAAAGAACATCCGCCCGAAATGGGATGCGTTGTTACGTTTCCGAAACCACTAAACCTGAAAATCCCGAACGCAGTCGCACACAATCAAGATGGCCGAGAAATTTGGACAACTCCCGAAATGCCAGGCGCGATCATAACAAAAATCGCTGATAACACTTATTACTTTGGGATGGAAGGCTACCTTAAACCGACCATCGAAGCGCGTGATACGAAGTCGGTTTTGGTTTCGCAATGGACTGCGCATCCTCCCATCGGCTCCGTAGATATCTATTTCGACATGGCCAGCAATCGTGAGTTCATTGGCAAGGTAGTTGAGGAGGCGAGACGTGAAGTACCGCCTCCATTGGCGTTTCTTTTCGAGATGCCTGAATTGCTCGATGCTGTTCGGATCCACTACCAATTCACCGAAAGTCTGTCGCCAAAAATTGTTATGACCGCTGGCGGTCCAGAACAGGCCAAACGCTTGCAAGAAATTATTTCGGCAGGTCTAACCACTGCTCAAATGGCTCTCATGCCACAGATCGAAAGCAGCCTTGATACAAACGACCCTGTTCAACGTGCGACCGTGCAGTATCTTCGCCGCATCTCTAACTTGACGGTAAAGACCTTGCAACCAACAGTTGAAGGGAACGACCTTTCACTTAGGATCGATGGGAACGCGGCAACTGTTGGGACCTTGGTTGGTCTCTTGCTTCCGGCCATTCAAGCGGCACGTGAGGCAGCTAGCCGCACACAGTCCATGAACAACATGAAACAACTCGGGCTGGCAATGCACCTTTACCACGATGTTCATGGGCATTTTCCGGTTGGAATTCGCGATTCGGTGGGACGCCCACTTCTGAGCTGGCGTGTCGAAATCCTTCCCTTTTTGGAGCAACAGGCTCTTTTCGAATCGTTTCATTTGGACGAACCCTGGAATAGTGAACATAATTCGAAGTTAATCGATAAAATGCCACCCTTACTCGCCCCTCCCGGAGTAGAACTTGAGCGAGGCTATACAAGTTATCAAGGCGTCGCGGGAGCCTCGCAATTGTTTTCTGGGAAAATTGTATCACTCAAAGAAATTACCGACGGCACGTCTAACTCGGCAATGGTTGTCGAAACAAATCGCGACGCAGCCATCATTTGGACACAACCGGCTGATTGGCGAGTTCAGCAAGACGACCCGACAGCTGGTCTGCATGTGAGATCTGGCAATGGTCATTTGGTATTATTCATTGACGGTTCCGTTCAAGCCGTGCTGACCGATCCTCAGTCGTTTTGGGGCATGACAACCATTTCGGGCGGCGAAGTCATAAACCGGTAACGAGCAAGAATGAGCGACAAAAAGCTGGCGATTGAAACTCAGGCTCTCAGCCGTTACTTTGGTAACCAATGCGCGGTCAATCACGTCAACTTGTCGGTCGAGGCGGGAACGTTTTACGGATTCCTTGGTCCCAATGGTGCGGGGAAGTCCACAACGATCAAAATGCTCACCGGCTTGCTTGAGCCCTCATCCGGCGAAATTCGCGTGTTGGGTCTCGACCCGCGCAACGACACCCAAGCCCTTGAGATCAAACGACAGATTGGCGTTGTTCCTGAAAATCTAGCGTTGTTCGACAACTTAACGGCCAAGGAATACCTCAGCTTCGTGGGTCGAATGTTCCTCTTGGATCATGCGACAATTCGGCGACGCTCAGAGGAGCTCCTCTCATTAATGGCTCTCGACAAAGAGCAGAAAAAACTTGCCCTTGAGTATTCTCACGGAATGCAAAAAAAATTAGCCCTGGCCGCTGCTCTTTTGCCCAATCCAAAATTGTTGTTTCTCGACGAACCTTTCGAAGGCGTTGATGCGATTACTTCAAAAGTCATTCGAGAACTCCTCGGTGACTATGTGTCACGTGGGGCAACCGTCTTTTTGACTTCGCATGTTTTGGAAATTGTTGAAAAACTCTGCACGCATGTCGGCATCATCTCGGGCGGCAATCTGGTTGAACAAACGTCTTTGGCCGAGTTGAGTCAAGGCAACTCACTGGAACAGACGTTTCTCGAAAAAGTAGGATCGGTTGCTGATTCGCCGCGAAAACTGAGTTGGCTCGAGGAGGGCGTTGCCGAGTGATTGGAACGCAGATGCGGGCGCTGCTGTGGTTGCGGTGGCGTCTGACGGTCAACCAACTCAATCGCATGTCACTTGTCAGCCGTTGGATCGGGTGGGCCGTCCTTATTGGCGGAACTTTGATCGCGGCCGCCTCCTTTTTTGCGGCGTTCACGATCGGTGCTATCTGGTTTCCGACTGCGGTACCAACGAACGTCGCATTCTATTGGGATGCCGTTGTCCTGGTGTTTTTGTTTTCGTTTCTCGGTGGCGTCATTAGCGAACTTCAGCGTTCGGAATCGTTGACACTGGAGAAATTTTTGCATTTGCCGGTATCGCCCCGCGGCATCTTTCTCCTGAATTTTTTGAGTTCAAGCATTAGTCTTTCAACCTGCACCTTCTTTCCCATGATGTTGGGACTCGCTGCGGCAATGATTTATCGCTATGGCGCGAGCATGCTGTTCGTGGTACTGCTGATTGTTGCCTTCTTCTTGATGGTCACCGGAATCACGCACCAATTTCGAGGCTGGATTGCCGCCTTGATGGCAGACAAAAAGCGAAAGCGAACGTTGATCGCCATTGGTACGATCATCCTGGTCTGTGCTTCAATCATGCCGATGGTTGTCAATCGTTCGATTGATCGCGCAATGGGACACATGAACGAGTCTGAGACGCCCGGAAAACAAGAACAACTCGATCGCCTCGAACAGCAATTTCAGAATAACGAAATTTCTAAAGATCAATTCGATGACGGGAAAGCGATTATTGCCGAGCTTCGGCAGGCTCGCCGGGCCGAGCAAATCGCGATTGCTTCCAAGTGGGCCCGCCTGGCGAACACAGTGCTGCCCATTGGCTGGCTGCCACAAGGCATCGAAAGCTGGGACGCCGGTCATTGGCCCCAGGCTCTCGCTTGC